>NZ_MNQY01000118.1:2977-55210 GCF_001915675.1 Parabacteroides sp. merdae-related_45_40
CCTATCGACCCGGAAGAACTGACGCATGCCGTAGACAAGGCGGTCCAGGTCGTCCTTCGGAAACAGGAGAACAAACGGATGCAGAACCTCCTGCAAAACACGCAAGCATTGGACAAACAAAAGAAAATAGCCCTGTCAGTCGCCGATAAGATAGAGTTTGTAGAAATCGGTTCCATCATCCGTTGCGAATCCGAAAGCAACTACACAACTTTCTATTTGAAATCGGGAGAAAAACTGATCGTATCGAAGACACTCAAGGAGTTCGACGAACTACTGGCCCCTTACCATTTCCTTCGCGTCCACCAATCACATCTGATCAACCTGGATGAAATCAAAAGTTTCATCAAGAGCGACGGTGGATATATACGCATGAAGGACGGAGCCTCGGTCAGCATTTCCCGCCAACGGCGAAACTATGTGATGGAAGTATTAAAACAATTATAAACCAAGCCATCTAAATAACTGCTCATTCCTTATATTTCAAATCGAAACGGCCTTCCGTAATGCGTCCTCCCTCGAAAGTGCCGCTGAACACGCCGTCCGACATACGGGAGATGTAGACCTTGCCATCTTCCATATTTTGATTTTCAAAAGAGAGATTCACATAAGGAAGCGTTTCTCCCTCCTTGGGATCGGCAATCGTAAAACGGATATACGAACCGAGACCGACCTGCGCCGAAACCGTCACGCTGGAACCCTCTTCCCGCTCCAAATATTCCGCAGCAGGCATCCCCCACCGGCCGCTTGTATACACCCAGCCGTCAACCAAGCAACCAAATGTATTTGCCCCGGTCGTAGTAGCTTCGGGCATGATCGTCGGATCGACCGATTCGTTCTCTTCACAGGCCACACAAAACAGCAACAAACAGATAAATAACAGATGTCTCATAACCGTATCTGATTAAAAGTGTAAATTCATACCGAACAATAAGGATAATTGGGAGAAACATCCTCCGCCACCGCTCAATTCAGGAGATTCGACCTGCCATTTCTGACCGTGATACCTGACCGAATAGCTCTCGGAGGAGGTAACGATCCAATTCAATTTTGCAGAAATCCCCACCAATGGAGAAAGACGATACTCGCCTCCCGCCGACAGATTATAGGCCAGTTTATTCATTGACACATCCCGCGGCTTGCCGTACACAAAACTTTTATCTTTATAATGCTGATATCCCACCCCGGTCGATAAAGACAGATTGTATTTCTGCTTCACCATAAACAAGGCAAGCTGAGGCGCGATATAATGCATCAGGATCTTGTCGGAACTTTCGTCATGAGTGTTTTTATAACGCCCACCCTGATAGATAAGTCCGGGAGCGAGTTTAAACGAACCGAAGATATATTTGTCTCCCAAGAAATAATAATTGGCATCCCAGGCGATCCCATTCCGCAAATCATTCCGATAAGCATCGGAGTTGTTCGTGATCCCGATCATTTTCCCCAAATACCAGGAAGGTCCTACGCGAACGGAGAACATCGACTTTCCGACAGACGTCTCCTGGGCTAAAACCGACACAGCCTGTATCAACAGCCCTAACCAAAGTACATACTTTTTCATAACATTTCTTTTAGACTTATAATCATAAATATAAGATGCTCAAAACCAGTCAAACGTTGCACAGGCGGTTATGATAGAATAGGGTCGTATTGTTTCTCCCTATCTCCAAAGTATCGCTTGGTTCAGATAATGGATAAATTCAGGATCATCGGGTGCAATGATAAAGTTACCACGGCGGGAAGTCGTAATCAGAATACGGTTATCAGAACGCCGGGCAAAAACTTTTACACGTCCGATAGCAGTAGAAGAAAAATATCCGAGATCACCAAACAACCAACCGACACCAAATGAACGGATCATTATTCCTAAATCCAGCCGGTCGACCTCGCGAGCCGAAAGGATTTCCTCTATGTTTATATACGTCTTCCGAAAATACGCATCTATCACCAGTTTTTCTCCATCCACAATAAAACGGTTTGGCATAAATCCTCGAGTAAGCATACAAAGGATCGAACTGACGGCAAACAAA
The DNA here is from genome assembly GCF_001915675.1 of Parabacteroides sp. merdae-related_45_40. Classification (NCBI taxonomy): domain Bacteria; kingdom Pseudomonadati; phylum Bacteroidota; class Bacteroidia; order Bacteroidales; family Tannerellaceae; genus Parabacteroides; species Parabacteroides sp. merdae-related_45_40. The sequence continues at coordinate 5,008 of NZ_MNQY01000118.1, forward strand.
CCTAACAAAACAGACAGATTGCCATCCCAAGCCGGAAATATACAGATACCATATAAAAGCAGAAGCATGACAGACGTTTTTATTTTATTGGCATTGTCCATCGAAGAAGAAGATATCCGGGTTTCCATACTCTTATTCCTTTAGTATTACTTAGATATTCCAAGACTCACAAATATAACAAAAATCCCGTACAAACTATTATCTTTGCAAAAGAAACAAAGACAATTAGGACAATGACTTTCAATTACGATGTGATCGTGGTAGGTGCCGGCCATGCAGGCTGTGAAGCCGCAGCGGCGGCCGCCAATATGGGTTCGAAGACGCTTCTCATTACAATGGACATGAACAAGATTGCGCAGATGAGTTGCAATCCGGCTGTCGGAGGCATAGCCAAAGGACAGATTGTCCGCGAAATCGACGCTTTAGGCGGATATATGGGAATCGTGACGGACCGGACAGCCATCCAGTTCCGTATGCTGAACCAAAGCAAGGGACCGGCGATGTGGAGCCCGCGCTCCCAGAGCGACCGCGCCCGTTTCATCGAATGCTGGCGGGGAATACTGGAAAACCTGCCGAACCTGTATATCTGGCAGGATACCGTACGCGAACTGTTGCTCGACGGGAATACCGTATGCGGCGTAAAAACGGATATGGGAGTCGAGTTCCATGCGAAAAGCGTGGTCCTGACAAACGGGACTTTCCTGAACGGGCTCATGCATATCGGACGGACACAAATCAGAGGCGGCCGCATAGCCGAGCCGGCGGCAACCGGACTGACCGAACAACTGGTCTCATTAGGCATCAAATCCGAACGGATGAAGACCGGAACACCTGTGCGTATCGATGCACGCAGCGTGCACTTCGATGAAATGGCGGAACAGCCCGGAGAAAACGACTTCCATAAGTTTTCTTATATGGACACCTCGCACCGCGTTTTGAAACAACTTAGCTGTTGGACAACGTTCACCAACGAAGCCTGTCATGCAGTCCTGCGCGAAGGTCTCCCCGACTCCCCGTTGTATAACGGGCAAATCCAAAGCATCGGCCCACGTTACTGTCCGAGCATCGAGACAAAAATCGTAACGTTTGCGGACAAGCCACAACACCAACTATTCCTGGAACCGGAAGGTGAAACGACACAGGAATACTACCTGAACGGCTTCTCCTCCTCCCTTCCGTTGGATATCCAGCTACGTGCCTTGCAACAGATACCGGCATTCCGGGACATACAGATCTATCGTCCGGGATATGCTATTGAATATGATTTCTTCGATCCGACGCAGCTCCACCATAATTTGGAAACAAAACAAATCCGCAACCTCTTCTTTGCCGGACAGATCAACGGGACGACCGGATATGAGGAAGCCGGCGGACAAGGATTGGTAGCCGGCATAAACGCACATATCAATTGCCACGGCGGAGATCCGTTCGTTTTAGGACGCGACGAAGCCTACATCGGCGTACTGATCGACGATCTTGTTACGAAAGGCGTCGACGAACCCTACCGTATGTTTACCTCACGTGCAGAATATCGCATTCTGCTCCGCCAAGATGATGCAGACATGCGTTTGACGGAAAAGTCGTATCATCTCGGTTTGGCAAAGCAGGACCGCTACGATTTGTTGAAAGAGAAAAAGGTAAGCCGGGATGCGATTATTTCTTTCGCAGAAAACTACTCCATCAAACCGCAATATATAAACAGTGGCCTGGAGGCGTTGGGCACTACCCCGCTCGCACACGGATGCAAGTTGATCGAACTGATTCCACGTCCTCAGATCACCTTGGAGAATATCGCGGAACTGGTTCCGGCATTCCGGACAGAGCTGGACAAGGTCCCTGTTTCACGAAAAGAAGAGATCATCGAAGCGGCAGAAATATTAATCAAGTATAGCGGCTACATCCGCCGCGAGCAGATCATCGCCGACAAGATAAACCGCCTGGAAAATATCCATATCAAAGGCAAGTTTGACTACAATGCGATCCAGTCTTTGTCTACGGAAGCCCGCCAGAAACTGACACGGATAGACCCAGACACGATAGCCCAGGCAAGCCGTATTCCGGGCATCTCACCGAGCGACATCAATATCCTTCTGGTGATGCTGGGACGCTAAACGTGGAATGTTCCACGTGAAACATTTACTTTAACAACAATAGCGTAAAAGACTGAAAATAGGATAGAAACAGATGCAAAAAGCAATGAGCGCAACCGAGGAACATATAAAAACAATCCTTTCCGTCATACCGGAATCGCCTGGCTGCTACCAATACTTTGACGAGAAGGGGACGATCATCTATGTAGGCAAAGCAAAGAACCTGAAGCGTCGCGTTTCCTCCTATTTCAACAAAGAACACGACAGCAACAAAACACGTGTCCTGGTCAAGCAGATACGAGACATCAAATATTTTGTTGTCGACACGGAAGAGGATGCACTTCTTTTGGAGAATAACCTGATCAAGCAATATCGTCCCCGGTACAACGTGCTATTGAAAGACGACAAGACCTATCCGTCCATCGTTGTCAAGAACGAATATTTCCCGCGCGTATTCCAAACCCGGAATATCGTACGGGACGGTTCGCGCTATTACGGTCCCTACCCTTCCATCTATACGGCAAAGGTCATGCTGCAAATGCTGAAAGAACTGTATCCGCTACGTACCTGCAAATATCCTCTTACTCCCGAATCCATTGCGAAAGGACGGTATAAGGTATGCCTCGAATACCATATCAAGCGCTGCAAAGGGCCTTGTGAAGGATTGCAGACATTGGAGGAATACCAGCAAAACATTTCCGAAATAAAGGAAATCCTACGCGGGAATATCTCGCAAATAAGCAAACATCTGTATGAAGAGATGCAGAAACTGGCAGGAGAATTGCGGTTCGAAGAAGCACAGAAGATCAAAGAAAAGTATGAAGTCATCGAGAATTACCGCTCCAAATCGACAGTGGTCACCCCGATGCTCCACAATATAGACGTATTCTCACTGGCCGAAAACGAGAATTCCGCCTACATCAATTACCTGCATATCGGCAACGGAGCGATCGTGCAAGCCTATACATTCGAATATAAAAAGCGTTTGGACGAGTCGAAAGAGGAGTTGCTCAGCTTGGGGATCATCGAAATGCGCAACCGCTTTAAAAGCACTGCACGCGAAATCATCGTTCCTTTTCCGTTGGATATAGAACTGGAAAACGTTTCGATCACCGTTCCGCAGCGCGGAGATAAAAAGAAGCTGGTGGAATTATCGGAAATGAACGTGAAGCAGTATAAGGTCGACAAGCTGAAACAGGCGGAGAAACTGAACCCGGAGCAACGCAGCACACGTCTTTTAAAAGAGATACAGGAGACGCTCCATCTCCCCAAATTACCGGCTCATATCGAGTGTTTCGACAATTCCAATATACAGGGAAGCGACGCGGTAGCTGCGTGTGTCGTCTTCAAAATGGCGAAACCATCGAAAAAAGATTACCGGAAATACAACATCAAAACGGTTGTCGGCCCGGACGACTATGCCTCCATGAAAGAGGTCGTACGTCGCCGCTACCAGCGTGCCATCGTCGAAGAGACTCCCCTGCCCGACCTGATCATCACCGACGGTGGAAAGGGGCAAATGGAAGTCGTACGCGAAGTGATCCAGGACGAACTGCACTTGGACATTCCGATAGCCGGGTTGGCAAAAGACGGGAAACACCGGACTTCGGAACTCCTGTTCGGCTTCCCTCCCGAAACGATCGGCATGCCGATACAAAGTTTCATGTTCAAATTCTTCACGCAAATACAGGACGAGGTGCATCGTTTCGCCATCACTTTCCATAAGGATAAGCGCAGCAAAAGCCAGACAAAATCCGAATTGGATACGATAAAAGGGATCGGAGAAAAGACAAAAGTATTACTTTTACGTCATTTTAAGAGCGTAAAACGAATACGTGAAGCCGGCTTCGACGAACTGAAAGAGGTAATCGGAGAAGCCAAAACAAAAGCATTATTAAATGGTTTAAAATAAAGATATGAGAACATTGATACAACGGGTACAGCATGCCTCCGTAACCATAGACGGACAGCTGAAATCCAAAATCGGGAAAGGTCTGCTCGTACTGGTCGGTATTGAAGACCGCGACACGCAGGAAGATATCGAATGGTTGTGCAAGAAGATTGCCAACCTGCGCATCTTTGACGATGAAAACGGCGTTATGAACCGTTCTGTCGTCGAAACGGAAGGCGAAGTGATGGTGGTCAGCCAGTTTACCCTGCACGCCTCCACAAAGAAGGGAAACCGCCCTTCCTATATCCATGCCTCCAAACCGGACATAGCCATTCCGATGTACGAAGCTTTTTGCGCCGAGATGGGCCTGCAGATCGGAAAGGAAGTACAGACCGGCACGTTCGGCGCCGACATGAAAGTGGAACTGGTGAACGACGGGCCTGTCACGATCTGGATCGACTCACAAAACAAAGAATGAAAAGATATGGCAGAAATTACGCTTAAACAGGCACAGGAGCAGGTGGACAGCTGGATCAAAACGTATGGTGTCCGCTACTTCAACGAACTGACGAATATGACCATTCTGACCGAAGAAGTCGGCGAACTGGCCCGCATCATGGCCCGCACATATGGTGAACAATCTTTCAAGGAGAGCGACAAACACCGCGATTTAGGCGATGAAATGGCCGATGTCCTATGGGTATTGCTTTGCCTTGCCAACCAGACAGGCGTTGACCTGACTGCTGCTTTCGAAAAGAACCTGCAAAAGAAAACGAACCGGGATAAAGAACGACATATAAACAATAAAAAACTATAAGATTATGGTACACGAACACGATCACGAATGTGGATGCGGACATCACCATCATGATGAAGACACCGAACATCTCCACACCAATAAATACCAGCAAGCATTCGCCAAATTCGAGGCGGCCGGCACAACGGAAGAAGTGACCGGACGGGTAAAAACACTGCTCGGAAAACATGGGAACGACAACTTCACTCCCGACGTTTTGAAGCAGATTCACGGTTTCATCGACCTGACTTCCCTCACCAGTATCGACACGAAAGAGAGCATCTGGAAACTGGTCGACAAGGTGAACGATTTCGAAGGAACCCGCCCCGACGTACCCAACGTTGCCGCCATCTGCACCTATCCCCTGTTTGTTGAGACGGTAAAAGAGGCCCTCTCCGCACAGGAGGTAAAGATTGCGTCCGTAGCAGGCGGTTTCCCTTCCTCGCAGACCTTCATGGAAATAAAGATTGCCGAGACAGCGATGGCCGTCATGCAGGGAGCCGATGAAATCGACGTTGTCATGAACTTAGGCTATTTCCTCGAAGAAAATTATGACGAACTTAGCGAAGAAATTCAAGAGATCAAAGAAAGCTGCCGTGATGCCAAACTGAAGGTCATCCTTGAGACAGGTGCTCTCCAGACTCCCGAAAGCATTCAGAAGGCGGCTGTCCTCGCAGTCTATTCCGGTGCGGACTTCATCAAGACATCGACAGGGAAAGGTTATCCGGGAGCCACTCCGGAAGCCGTTTACACGATGTGCCAAGTCTTGAAAAAGTACCATTCCATCACGGGAAAACGTGTCGGTATTAAAGTTGCAGGCGGTGTCCGCACGGCAGAAGAGGCTGTCCGCTACTATACCATCGTCAAGGAAGTATTAGGAAACGATTGGTTGAATAAAGACCTGTTCCGCATAGGAGCCAGCAGTTTGGTGGAAGACATCGAACACCGTCTGGGAAAATAAGAAGAAAAGCAACGGGATATTTCTCACAAACCCATAGTCTTTTCTTCCAAAGATAACGACATAAATTCGGCTACACCCGGATGTTCCCACCTGCTACACCCGGATCTACCTTAAACGAACACCCGGATGCAGGGATCGCCTACATCCGGGTGTCGTCGTGTTTATATAAGCAGTTTATTCATCTTTCTCTGTATCTTCCGGAAGTTTTTCCAAGGTGCTATGCGCATTCAAGGGAGAGACAACAGAACGTCCCAACTGACTTTCCAATTGCTGCCTGGCCACTTTGGCGACCTTGCCGCCTTCCATCGCTACAGAGGCGTTTTCATCGAAATTTTGAGGGTTCTTTACTTGCGAAAGTTCCGTTGTAGAAGCTTCGGCAAGCATATTCAAGATTAACTCCGTATTAGTCATATTATCCCGGAGGTTTTCTTTCTTAAGCCCCTTATACGCCTTATATTCTTTCGTTGTCTTATCAGACCAAGTCTTTGTGATAATATCGGTCAAAGAAGCGAACTGTACCCCTTCTTCCATTCCACAACGCTTCCATTCGTCCGTCAGGTTCTTACGGATCTCAATGCTTTTTAATCGTTGATTGATCCAGCTGTCAGAGTATCCCAAACGTTTATATTCCCACATAGCACGATCTATCGTCAATTCAGGATCCTGCAATTCATCGATTCTTTCACTGGCAATCTGCGCCATCCACCCTTTAAAAGGTTCGGCTTTGGGAGAAGGGACAGATTGAATCAGGCGGAAAAGTTGTTCGGTATCGGCAACATCGGTAAGACGTTTCTTTCCATCTTCGGCAACCAATTTCAACTGGTTACAATTTGTAACCGTTTCATTTCCCTCCTTCTTCAACCGATTTTTCAATACTTTCCAATAATTTCGAGGATCAGGACTGTCGGTTAACACACCTATTACATCTACAATAGAAAAGTACCATTTTTCCAGTTCATCGTCCCAAACGGTCCGGACTTTACGCTCTTCGAAGAGCTTAATCGCTTCTTTTTTTGTCATAGTCACTGTTTTTAAGTAATATCTGGCAAAGATACTGACAATAAAGCAGCAAACCTAACTTTCCCTCGGCATATTTATCAAATTGATTTTCAACCTATAACGTATTAAACGAAAAGAAAAGTGTGATAGAGGGTGACACAGGAGTGATAGATGAAAAGGGCATCTATCACACTCAATACATGTTGATATACAAAGGATGCAAGAAAAAAAGTGATAGAGTGACAGTAAATACGCGAAAATCTATTTACGGCGTTCTACGATGTAATCGGCAAGCAGCAGCAAACCTTCGCGTGCTTCCGATTCAGGAAGTGTCATCAAAACCTCGACCGCTTTGTCATGATATACCTGCATACGCTGTTCAGCATATTCGATTCCCCCGTTCGCTTTCGCAAAATCAATCAGCAAATCTATATTCTCTGTGGTAAAGTCTTTTTCATTTATGATATGAAGGCAATGTTCTGCCTCTTCTCTCCTACCCGTCTGCAACGCGTGCAGCAAGGGGAGCGTGACCTTTCCCTCCCGGATATCGTTGCCAGTCGGTTTGCCGATATTCGCCTCTTTGAAGTAGTCGAAGATATCATCTTTGATCTGGAAACAGTAACCTAAATATTCACCGAACTCACGGCATTTTCCCACCATCTCACCGGATGCTCCGGCAGAAATGGAACCGATCTCGGCACAAGCGGAAAGCAGCATGGCCGTCTTTTTCCGTATCACCTGCATATAGCAGGATTCGTCGATGATGCTTTCTTCGGCTGTTTCCAACTGCTTGATCTCCCCTTCCGAAAGATCGCGTCCGAGATTGGAAACAATACCTATGATTTGCAGATTACCTGTCTGGATAGAACGGATCAACGCGGTGGAAAGGACATAATCGCCCACTAAGACAGAAATGCGGTTATCGAATATGGCATTCAAGGAAGGAACCCCGCGACGCTGTTTTGTCTCGTCGATCACATCATCATGAATCAGTGTGGCAGTATGAAGCAGTTCCAACAGAACAGCCGAATTGATCGTATTATCCGTTACCTGCCCACATGCTTTAGCCGTCAAAAGTACTAATAAGGGGCGGACATGTTTTCCGCTCGCATTCAGTATCTGGTCAATAGCTGATTGCAAACGATTCGTTTCGCTTCGCAGCGAAGCAGCAAACTCATCATTAAAACGTTTAAACTCTACGGCAACCGGTTGTTCTATTTTACTTCTATCCTTCATAATTGATCCTAAGATGCGCAAAAGTAACAAAAAGTATCGAGTAAGCGAGTTTTTTCGTACATTTACCGACAATTGTCACACTAAAACGTGTTAAAAGAGATGAAGTTATTCCTCATAGATGCATATGCATTGATTTATCGGTCTTACTACGCTTTTATCAAGAACCCGCGTATCAACTCCAAAGGCATGAACACTTCGGCCATCTTCGGTTTTATCAACAGTCTGGAAGATGTCCTGAAACGTGAAACCCCGACCCATATTGCGGTAGGCTTCGACCCGAAAGGTCCGACTTTCCGCCACGAAGCCTACGAACAGTACAAGGCGCAACGGCAAGAGACGCCGGAAGATATCCGCAAGTCGGTCCCTTTCATCAAAGACATCATAGAAGCCTACAACATCCCGATACTGGAAGTTCCGCGCTATGAAGCCGACGATGTTATCGGCACGGTTGCCAAGCAAGCCGAAAAAGAAGGTTTCGAAGTTTATATGATGACACCTGACAAAGACTACGGCCAGTTGGTATCCGAACATATATTCATGTACCGCCCCCGCTTCGGCGGTGACTACGAGATTATGGGCGTACCCGAAGTACTGGACAAATACGGCCTGACATCCGTCGACCAAGTGATCGACCTTTTAGGACTGATGGGCGACAGTTCCGACAACATCCCCGGATGTCCGGGTGTCGGTGAAAAGACCGCCCAGAAATTATTGGCCGAATTCGGAACGATCGAAAATCTTTTGGAGAATACCGACAAGCTGAAAGGCTCCCTTCAAAAGAAGGTCATGGAGAACATGGAGCAGATCCGCTTCTCCAAATTCCTGGCAACAATCAAGACGGATGTACCGATCCGGTTCGATGCTGCCAAATGCATCCGTAAAAAGATGAATGAGGAACGTCTCGTAGAGATTTACACTGAATTAGAATTCAGAACATTTATTAACAGAATGAGCGGAGAGCCGGAAAAAGTCAAAACGGAATCCAAAACAGCACCGGCGCCAGCAAAAACCGATACAAGAAAAAAAGCAGCTCCGGCAGGCCCAATTCAAGGCTCGCTCTTTGAAGAATTTGCGACCGAACCTACGGCTGTTCCCAAATATTCGACTCTCGCGAACTTAAAGTCTACTCATCACACCTATCATCTTGTTGATACAGAGGAAAAAAGAATAGAATTAGGGTGGTTTTTGAACGAACAGGATTTTTTTGCTTTTGACACGGAAACAGATGGTATAGATCCATTGAAGGCCGGATTGGTCGGAATGTCGTTCGCCGTGAAGGAAAACGAGGCCTGGTACGTCCCTGTTCCGGCAGCCCGCGAAGAAGCCGACAAAATTCTTGCCCATTTCTCCCCCGCCCTGCAGAATCCGAAATCTCTCAAGATCGGACAAAATATAAAATTCGACATCCTTGTCGTCCGCAAATATGGAATCCGGATAGCCGGCCCTCTATTCGACACGATGATCGCCCACTACCTTCTGAATCCCGAACTGCGTCACGGTATGGACTACCTCGCCGAAACATACCTTAAATATACAACGGTACGGATCGAGGAACTGATCGGCCCGAGAGGAAGGAAACAACTTACCATGCGTGACGTCCCGGTTGCCCAAGTAGCCGAATATGCCGCCGAGGACGCGGACATCACGCTCAAGCTGAAAAACTATTTTACCCCCTGTCTGGAAAAAGAAGGACTCGAATCGCTTTTTTATGACATCGAGATGCCTTTAATATATGTATTGGCTGAAATGGAATATACGGGAGTGACGCTTGACACCGTCGCCTTGAAACAATCGTCCGAGGAACTGACGACCGCACTCAAGAAGTTGGAGAAAGAGATCTACGAACTGGCAGGAATGAAGTTCAACATCAATTCTGCCCGGCAGGTCGGCGAAGTCCTTTTCGATCACCTCAAGATAGAAGAGAAAGCGAGGAAGACGAAGACAGGCAGCTATAGCACGAGTGAAGAAATACTGGAAAAAATGCGTTCCAAACATCCCGTCGTGGGAAAGCTGCTCGAATATCGCGGGCTGAAGAAGCTGCTCAGCACCTATATCGACGCCCTGCCCGAACTGATCAACCCGGAAACCGGCAAGATCCACACGTCCTACAACCAGGCAGTCACCTCGACCGGCCGCCTCAGTTCTACCAATCCGAACCTGCAAAACATTCCGGTACGCGATGAGTTGGGACGTGAAATCCGGAAAGCCTTTACAGCCGAAAACGAAGACTGTATTTTCTTCTCCGCCGACTATTCGCAGATCGAACTTCGCATCATGGCCCATCTGAGCCAGGATGCCCACATGATAGAAGCCTTCCGCAGCGGAGCCGACATTCATGCCGCCACAGCCGCCAAGATATACGGTATTCCGGTTGAAGAAGTCACTTCCGACATGCGCCGGAAAGCGAAAACGGCCAATTTCGGCATTATCTACGGAATCTCTGTTTTCGGGTTGGCCGAACGGCTGAGCATCCCACGCGCAGAGTCAAAAGAGTTGATCGAAGGATACTTCAAAACCTATCCGGACATCCGTGCATACATGGACGAAAGCATCGAGGTGGCGAAAGAAAAAGGATATGTAGAGACGATCTACAAGCGCAAACGTTTCCTGCCGGATATCAACTCCCATAACGCGATCGTACGGGGATATGCCGAACGAAACGCGATCAACGCTCCGATCCAGGGCAGTGCAGCCGACATCATCAAAGTTGCCATGGTTCGCATCTTCAACCGTTTCGAAACCGAAGGTCTGAGGAGCAAGATGATCCTGCAGGTACACGATGAATTGAACTTTAACGTCTACAAAGACGAATTGGAAAAAGTGAAACAAATCGTGTTGGATGAAATGGAAAATGCAATCAAACTGCAAGTTCCCTTGATCGCCGACTGCGGTGAAGGGGTAAACTGGCTGGAAGCGCATTAACAAAAACACATAAAGTTTATAAATCACAGCATTTATACACTATCTTTGTCGTGAAATTTATTGCAAGGAGTTGCAATATCACATAGTAAAACAGAAGCGTTATCATATTGTCCTTAAGCAAGAAAATCGCCAATTTTTCATCCAGCAAGGACAGTAGACAACAATTGCCTCACGTTTTTTGTATATATATACATAATATATAAACATCAAGCGTGGGCTGTTGTCTATCTGCTGGATAGGTGTTTGGCGATACCTCTTGCTTGGATAGATGGCAGTTCCCACGCTTTTATTATATTTTCCGTCTTAGGGGGACAGATGGAGCAATTGGAAAATTATGTATTTCATATTCCCTGACAATCTTCCAGTATCCGTACAAAAAGCAGCGTTCGAATTCACATCCGGACAGTTCCCCTTGTATCGTTACATAACACCGGATACAGAGATACTGAATCGGGGTATTTCAATCGCTATCCCGGATGAAGCCAGCCACATCCGTTCCATCCGCCTCACGACATCACTGAGCCATTTCACTTACTATTACCCCGAAAAAGGATATAAGATCGCGCAAGGTATCCATCTTCCCCCTTTCCGGGTTCCGGCTGTCGGAGATCTCTATGCAAACGGCGTGATCATACAGGCTGGGGCAGATTCTCCCGGTCAGCATATAGAACCCGATATAGCCCCTTATAAAGGTTCGGTAATGGAGATACGGGAACAGACACTCGATTATTTCGATGCCTTGATCTATTGCGAGTCCATTTCCGAAGGGACCTTAGACAACTGGCATCTGCCGGATATGCTCAATCTGGTATTACTGCACACCAGGCAACGGGAATTCAACATGTTCCTCGCCAAGTATCAAGGAACTTTTTTATACGACGAGGAATACTGGTGCAAAGACAACAGCGTGATCGATCTGGGAGTAGCATTCAATATGGCAAACAGCCGCCTCGCTATATGCCCCAAAAAGGAAAAGCGGCAGGTTCGGGCCATACTGGATTATTAAAAGACTCAAATTCCTCTCCCGCTTATTCGCCCAAACAATATTTTCTATATCCGGTTCGCCTGTATCCGGCAACATAAATACAAAAGATTGTATATCTTTGCAGTCTGGAAACAAAGTTTGAATAAATCATAACAACAAAATAGAATGGCATTACAATGTGGCATCGTAGGACTTCCCAACGTAGGAAAGTCTACTCTTTTCAATTGCTTATCGAATGCAAAAGCACAGTCTGCTAACTTCCCGTTCTGTACGATCGAACCGAATGTCGGCGTGATCACCGTACCGGACGAACGTTTGAACAAACTGGCAGAAATCGAACATCCCCAGCGTGTTATCCCTACTACGGTGGAAATCGTAGACATCGCCGGCCTTGTAAAAGGCGCCAGCAAAGGAGAAGGGCTGGGAAACAAATTCCTTGCCAATATTCGCGAAACAGATGCAATCCTGCATGTACTGCGTTGCTTCGATGACGACAATATTGTTCATGTGGACGGCCGTGTCGATCCGGTTCGCGACAAGGAAATCATTGACACCGAATTGCAGATCAAAGACTTGGAAACCATTGACAGCCGTATTGCCAAAGTGCAGAAACAGGCTCAGACAGGCGGTGACAAGCAGGCTAAAATCGCTTACGAAGTACTTTGCAAATATAAGGAAGCACTGGAACAGGGTAAAAGTGCCCGCACCGTTTCTTTCGATACGAAAGACGAACAGAAGATCGCACACGATCTATTCCTGTTGACCGACAAACCGGTAATGTATGTCTGTAACGTAGATGAAGCAAGCGCAGTCAACGGTAATAAATATGTGGATGCTGTCCGCGAAGCCGTAAAAGACGAAGGAGCTGAAATATTGGTCGTAGCGGCCAAGATCGAAAGCGAGATTGCCGAATTCGACACCTACGAAGAACGCCAGATGTTCTTACAGGAGATCGGTTTGGAAGAATCCGGCGTTGCCCGCCTGATCAAGTCCGCTTACAAACTCCTGAACCTGCAAACATTCCTGACCGCCGGTCCCGACGAATGTCGTGCCTGGACTTTCCATAAAGGATGGAAAGCCCCGCAATGTGCCGGTGTGATCCATACCGACTTCGAAAAAGGCTTTATCCGCGCCGAAGTCATCAAATATGAGGATTATATTTCCTACGGTTCGGAATCTGCTGTAAAAGAAGCCGGAAAGATGAGTGTCGAGGGAAAAGAATATATCGTTCAGGACGGCGATATCATGCATTTCCGCTTTAATGTGTAATTACCTAAAACAAAATACATTATGATTGATAAAACCAGTACAGCATTAATAGTGGCCTTGATAAGTATCTTAGGGCTTACCAGCTGCATACGATACAACGTTGCAGAACCATTAGACCGTTTCAGCAGTCCCGAAATGGGAACTGCCGACGGTAATGAAATAACCGTGACAGCCGGATCGACCTGGTTTGCTGAAGGAGAATATGAGAACTTTATACTTACCGGGCAAGCTCTCACCGGAGAAAATGCGGAAGCGGCCTTGTTGTTCCATCATACCGACGGGAAATCAGGCTATGAGGTAGCATTCCGGAACGGAGCCATCGACGGCACACGTAAAAGCGGCAGCCTCACATCCGTGCGTAACCTCTACCGTTCATTAGCTGAAGACGGGAAGTGGTTCGACTTTGAAATTGCTGTACGCGGGCATAACATAATGATTGCCATAAACGATACGGTAGTAGTATGCTATACCGAACCCGAACACCCCTATCGTACAAAAGAGTATGCCGGGCGCTTGCTCAGCCGCGGTTCTATTGCACTAAAAGGTATGAGCGGTGATGTAGCCTTTCGTAACCTCAACATGACCCGCTTGAAAAAAGACGTGGTCAATGAGGCAGATACAATGCCACGGATAGACGAACAGAACGATGCTGTGATCCGTTTCCAGCAGCAAAACTTCCCCGTGATAGATTACCACGTGCATTTGAAAGGCGGCCTGACGAAGGAGATGGCGCACGCCATGTCAATGAACTACGGTATCAACTACGGTGTGGCTCCCAATGCCGGTGAGGGCGGCGTAGGCCGTATGCTTGCCGATGACAAGGAAGTGTACGAATACTACAACGAAGTAAAAGACATGCCATTCCTGCGCGGTGTGCAAGGTGAAGGCCGTAAGTGGACAGCCACCTTCTCTCAGAAGGCTTTAGGCGTATTCGATTATCTCTTTACCGACGGAATGACCATTGTGGACCATAAAGGACGTCTGTCAAGGATATACCGCCCCGAAGAGGTACACTACGACGGTGTTACCAAAGAACAATATATGGATAACTTGGTGGACCAGACCGTCAAGATCCTTACCAATGAGCCGGCCGACATCTATGCCAATCCTACCTTCCTGCCGGAAGAGTTGAATGCAGAGTATGCCAAATACTGGACCGATGAGCGTATCGACCGCGTCCTGGATGTATTGAAAAAACATAACATTGCACTCGAAATCAACGCACGCTACAAAATTCCAAGCTTCGACATCATCCGCAAAGCGAAAGAGCGTGGAATCAAGTTCACCTTTGGGACGAACAATGTCGATGCCGATTTCGGCAAACTGGAATATTGCCTGCAAGCCGTCGACGAATGCGGTCTGACAGCAGAAGATCTCTGGTTTCCGACTATGAGCGTACGCGGTACTCGCGAAGTGGTGCTGTATAATAAGTGGTAAAATCTTCTCTTTACAAATAATTTTCATTTTCAGGTGCGCTGTCTATACTTAATCAACAGCACACCTGTTGTTTTATAGATACTCCTATCACATTCTATGGAATATTAGAAAGTGACCAAACTTATCCTCTACAGCAAAGCTGGCCATCTCCTGCTGGACGAACCGTTCAACGCCTCTCCTATTGCTGCAGAAGAAATACGTATGCACATCACCGAAAGCGCCCGGACAAGAGGCATTATCTTGATAGACCACAATTTCAGGGTAGTGCACAAAATAGTAAACCGCACCCTGCTCCTGGATCAATGCTACCTAAAGAAAACCAAGGAAAAGAAAAAATTAATCCCTTACGGCCATTATCGTCCCGGCTAATTTTAGTATCTTTCAGCGCATATTAATTCTCAATCATTATGAAAACCTGTTGTATGATTCTCTTAGCGGCTTTCACGTCGCTCGCATCCGCCCAACAAAACGACGTAACCAGCATATTGGAAGTACTGGACGTAACAAACGGCAGGCGCACCGTAGTCAAAGAATTCCCCTACCGTGTCGAAGCTCCAAACTGGACACCCGACGGCCAGTGGCTCGTGTATAATAGCGGGGGAAAACTGTACAAACTCTCCCCCGATTCGCCCGGCGAACCTGAAATGATAAACACTGGCTTTGCCACCCGATGCAACAACGACCATGTCATAGCTGCCGACGGCAAGCAGATAGCTATCAGCCACGGGACGAAAGAAGACGGCAAATCACGCATCTATACCCTCCCGATGCAAGGAGGGACACCTC
The DNA here is from genome assembly GCF_001915675.1 of Parabacteroides sp. merdae-related_45_40. Taxonomy (NCBI): domain Bacteria; kingdom Pseudomonadati; phylum Bacteroidota; class Bacteroidia; order Bacteroidales; family Tannerellaceae; genus Parabacteroides; species Parabacteroides sp. merdae-related_45_40. Next base: position 20,380 of record NZ_MNQY01000118.1, read on the forward strand.
GCTTGATCACCCCGATTGCTCCTAGCTACCTACACGGATGGAGCCCGGATGGACGGCAACTTGCCTATTGTGCCGACCGGAAAGGCAATTATGACATTTACATTATTCCAGTTGAAGGAGGAGAAGAAAGACAGCTGACGACAGCAGAAGGATTGGACGATGGTCCCGAATATTCCCCTTGCGGAGAATATATCTGGTTCAATTCCGTACGCACGGGTTTGATGCAAGTATGGAGAATGAAGAAAGACGGCTCCGAACAAACCCAGATGACGTTTGACGAAACCCGCAATTCCTGGTTTCCTCATGTCTCGCCTGACGGTAAATCCGTTATCTTTATCACTTATTATAAAGGAGATCTGGAACCGGGGCAGCATCTTCCCAATAAGAACGTTGAACTTAGGATTATGCCAGCCACAGGAGGAAAGCCAAAAACATTAGTCAAGTTATTCGGAGGACAGGGCACAATCAATGTCAATTCCTGGGCTCCGGATAGTAGGCGCGTCGCATTCGTCAGTTACCGCCTCTCCTCTCCTTCATCCAAATAAGCATTCTTGGCGGTGTCAAAACTATTCTACCCCCACGCTTAACGCACCGCCAAGCTTTTACATTATATAGAAAAACATCATTTCTAATAAAAAAAGGAATGCCGTACCGACATTCCCTACCAAACACACATTTACCTCTTATTTCATACCATATTTCTGCATTCCATATTCACCTAATATTTCAAGGCATCTGAGGCACTTTCTAAAAAACTTCTTCATAGCTTCTCTCTTTTTGTTTAAAACGACTCATGCAAAACACACCCGCATTAGTATTGCATAATTATGTTTTACAACACAAAAATAGAGGTAAAACAGATACGTTATTCACCTCAAAATGTCTATTTAACATCATTTGTACAAACAGCCGAACAATAAAAAAGCACCTTAGCCTATGATATATTTCGCATGTGGCAACTTACTCACCAGATAAGTAAATGACCATGAACAAATAAAGGTAAGAATGGTCGAAACAGGAACCAAGGCCGGAATAGGTGTTCCAATCCACTGCGCGAACATATAGGAAGGGCCGACAAAGAAATAATGCACGCAATACAAGCCAAAACCACATTTGGTCAGATTGGCAAGGGCACGGCAAATAACCGGCGAAGTAATCCGTACTTTCCGTACCAACAAGAAAACGGCAGCCGTCATCAACAATGCGTTAGGCGAACAATAAGTAAAGAACAACTCCATCCCCTCCTCGCTCACGTTCGGATCGGATGTCATATAGCGAAAACCGGCTAATGTAATAAAATAGCCAACTAAAAACAGCGGAACCGTCACTGAGAAAGTCTTGCCAAGCGACCAATCCGTTCTTTTCCCTAAATAATGTCCTAACAGCAAATAGCCGTTGAAACCGGCAAAATAATAAAATAGACCGAATGAATTCCATGAGCAAGTTCCGAACTGGTAATGCGAAACAAACTCCGTCAGATAAGGGATAAACAACGAAATAAACCAAAACGCCAGAAACATACGCTTCGCCTTATCCGACGCCTTTTCCACCCATGCGGAAAAGACCGGCATATACAGATAAAGTCCTATCAGCACATAGATATACCACATTGGCGTCGCATAGACCGTAAAGGTTACAGGGATCAAAGCGATCGTCTTCAGCGCCTCTACAAACGAGGCCGAAGGGTTCGGTTCCCAAGGGAAAAAGTCCGTCACCAGTTCCGGGCTGCCTCCTATCCACTGGATGAACCAGGGCGCCAGATCAAACAAAACAGACCAGATCAGAAATGGAAACAACACACGTGGAATGCGTTTCTTATAAAAGGCAGAAGCCTCTTGCCTGACCGGCAACAAAAGAAATCCGGTCATCATCACAAAAAGCGGCACACTGGCACGCAGCATGGAGCCATAAACAGAACCCCAGAAATTGAACTCCGGATTGGCACGCGATTCAGGCGAAGCGTTAAACGGATCAGTGCAATGGATGGCAATCACCATCAAGATGGCGACAAGACGAAGAACATCCAGCCAGACAATATGCGGTCTGGCAGTAGTAGTTTGAACAGTGTCCATGATAGAATAAAGATCGTTATGTATTTATTTGTTATTCTTATACTCCGACGGGATCATGCCCGTACACTTCTGGAAAGCCCGCCGGAACGTACTGATCGAATGGAATCCGGAACGTTCGGCAATCTCCTGTATACTGGCATTCGGCTCGGCATCCATCAAGCGCTTGCTTTCCTCGATCCGGAACTGGTTGACATAATCGGAGAACGATTGTCCCAACTCCCGGTTAAACAATTGGGAAAGATAAGAACGGCTGATAGGGAAGATCCGTTGCAAATCCGTCAGACGTAAATCTTCGCGAAGATACGGTTTTTCTCTTTCAAACCATGCACTTACTTCCTCTGCATAGCGTTTACTGAAAACCCTGTGTTCATCATCGTCATTGTCGTCCTCTTGATACGGAAGATCCCATCCGCTTTTAAAAGAATGCTCCAAAACAACTACCTTCAGAAATAGCGCCTTATAAAAGAAATAATACCAAACGAACAACAGGACTGTTTTGTCGATCACATACATCAATGGTGTATTGGTCAGCAATAAGACAAGATAGAAACCATACAGAACAATCAAAATTATCATGGTTTTCCTTAACCATTCCAAATCATATTCTTCCGGATCGGAAACATTCTCTGCTAAAAAAACATTGAAGTCTTTACTGTACCTTGCTATCAGATAAACGGGCAGAATCATATAAAACAAAGTCAGCAGAAAGACTGTCATACGAAGCAAAACATCCATATTCAAGTATTCGAAAACCTCCCTTATTGAATAGTAGGTATGAATTTCACCTCCCGACAAACGATAAGTCAGGTAAGCCAGTCCACCAAAAACAACCGGACTGATAAATAAGAAAAAACGTTTGCAGGTAAGAAACCCGGGCCGTAAGACCTCAATCACATAACAAGCAAGCGTTGCCGTTACCAAAGCGCCCATAATCAATATATCCGGATGGAAAGCCTCTTTCGGTTTATGCAGGTAAAGGTTCACAGACAACCTTATGGCAGCCAGAAAAGCCCACAAAAACATACCCCACCCTAATATCCTTTTCGCCCGGTTATCATCGGCTCGGAGCAATAGGGTAGCTCCGCCGAAGATACAGAATCCGATGATCTGTAAGCTTAATAAAAACTGAATTTTGTCCAACATAATATATCCCTCGTATCAAGTAAACAAATTGAAGCATTAAATAGTTGATCTGAACCATTAGTAGACAATTTGATGCCTGTAGATAATTTGCGCCTCGTGGTTTTATACGATTTCATCGTGGTTTTATACCGAATGCACCCTCTACCTCTCCAAACTGACTGATCTTTGTACCTGCAATCACTTCACAAAAATAATACAAAGAATGAATAAATTACTACTATTTATGATAACGGCGGTTAGTATTTTTAGTTGCACAAACGACTACGATCCGGGGCTCATTGAAAATTTAGGCATGAAAGAGCAACCTTTAAGAATAATAACAAAGGTGCTGACAACAAAGTCTCCTAATTTTATGCAAGAATTTACAAGAGGATCGGTCATCGGGTTGCATGTCGTCTCGGAAAGTACCGGCAACATCTACGATAGTAATCCGGATTACAAAAACGTGCGGGCTGAAGCCTTTCTGGTAAACAACAAGCTGAACTGGCGCCAGTCACCCGATATTTATCTGAACGAGGAACCAGTCACTGTTTATGCCTATTACCCGTATCAGTCGCAGGTTAATTTCGACCCGGAGAATATCCCGGTCCGCATATCGCCAGACGCTTCCCTGACGAAAGATTACATGTACGGGATACAGGCCAGCGGGCAACGAGCGGTCAACCAGATTTCCCCAGTCGCGTTGCTTAACATGAATCATACGCTTTCGCTCCTGAGCTTCCAACTGCGAATGACACCGGAAGCAGAAGGCTGCTTCCTACTCCATGCGATACAGATCGGAAACAAAGCCGGCGGTACAGCTCTTTGCTTCAGGGGTAAGATGAACATTAAAACCGGAAATATCGGCGGATGTGCCGGGACAAATGCCTCTACCCGACTGAAACTGAATACTCCGCGCATGTTGAAAAAGATACCGGACGAGCCGCAACAACTAATGGTAATCCCCACATCGCGTATCAGAACAGACGGAGATGTGGAAGTGCTCTTCATCATCAACGAAACGACATTCAAATATAAAATTCCCGCCAATACGAAGTGGGAAAAAGGAAAAAGATATATCTACAACCTTCTTTTCAACGGTAAAGACATCACACTCGAAAATATAAGTACCAGCGAATGGCTTCCTGTTGAAGGGAATATGGAAAATACTATTCTGTAATGTAAGTTTTATTTTATGTTCGGTTATGTCAGGTGTAACAGCCGAATATCGCCACTCAAAAGACATATGAAAGCGCCCCGCCCATTTTATCCCTTCTCAACTTATCGCCAACAACACACCTCTATTCAAATTTAACCAGGACGGGGCCGCTTTTCATCTCACTTCTCATTTACAAAAATATTTATGCATGATGAACTTGTAACTGAATGTATCATATCCCATGCACTCGTCAAGCTACGGAACCCCCAATATGTAACTGTTTGAGCACTCACATCTCCTGATACTAGTCTCTTAAATAAACAAGGGCAGTCCATACATTGTGAACTACCCTTGTTTCATTCTATAATCAATAATATTTTCAGGAAAATAATAATTTATCTCTCACTCCGGTCTCTGCCCTTAACGCTCACCAGCTTAGGCCGGAGCAAGCCTGACGGTTAGATCTTGCCTGACGTTCCGGAAGAAGATATGCCGGTTACAGTGTTGCGATCCGATGTTTTAGAAGCGGAGGACGTTGTTTCAGAAGCTATATTTGTAGCAGTCGCAGCAGTTCCTTCTACCTGTTTGTCGACTTCCCAATGGAACGGTTCAAAGGCAGTATTCGGGTCCACCCAAGATGGTTTTTTGGCAGCATAGATAATGAACGGAGCGGCTACCACCACGATAGCGCCGATAATCAGCACGGCAAACCAAACGGTATTGTTACCTGTAGAAATTTGACTGGGCGGAATAAAACTCAGTACGAAGGCAAGCAATGAACCGCAAAAACCAAGGCCGCCGATAAACCACATCAGACCGTTGCCACTCTTACCGATACGGAACGGACGACCGGCTTTCTTCATCCGATAACGCAATGCGATTGCACCAGAGAACATCAGCATATACATAATCAGATAAAGGATAACTGTCAACTGTGACAAAATCTGATAGAAACTTTGTACGGAAGGCATAACCACGAACAACAAGCTCAGGAATGTAACAGCCAAGCCCTGAACCAGCAGGATATTTTTCTGCACACCCAACTTATTTGTTTTCTGGAAGAACGGAGGCAGATAACCGGCTTTGCCAACGGCAAAGATACCTTTTGACGGACCGGCCACCCATGTCAATACACCTGCCAACACGCCGAAAGCCAATGCAACTGCGATAACCGGCGACAGCCAAGAAGCATGAATAAACTTGAAATAGTTGTCAAAACCGACCAACAAACTCTGAGTCAGGTTAATGTCCTTCTGCGGGATAATGATACCTAATGCAAATGTTCCCAACACGAAGATCAACACCGTGATCAGCGCACCGATAAACACGGCCTTCGGATAATTGACGGAAGGGTTTTCGACATCTTTCACATGAATACCGCCCATTTCCATACCGGCATAAAAAAGGAAGATACTGGAAGCAAGCACCAGGTTATCGAACTTCGTAAAGTCAGGGAAGAAATTGCTGTGGAAGTCCATGTTGGAATGACCGCCGGAAGCCAGGTACACGATACCTAAGATAATCAACAAGGCAGCAGGGATGATCGTACCGACGATGCCACCCACTTTAGCCACTTTACCTACCCAGCTCAGACCTTTCAAAGAGATAAACGTAGCGAGCCAGTAAATAATCAATACGACAACCAGCGTATACATTTTGTTTGAAGCCAGCGTCATATCGTGCGCATCGTTCATCCCAATAAAGGCGATGGATACAGCACCGAAAGTCAATACGGTCGGATACCAGATCGTACTCTCGATCCATTGTACCCAGATAGCCAGGAAACCCCATTTCTTTCCATAGGCCTCTCCTACCCATCGGAATACCCCGCCCTGTTTATCCTGGAACATGGCAGCCAACTCAGCTGCCACCAACGAGGTAGGAATTAAGAACACGATTGCCGCAAACAGATAATAAAAGGCTGAACTCAGTCCATACACAGCCTCAGCAGGCAACCCGCGGAGCGAGACGACTGCCGTGACATTCATAATCGCAAGAGTAAATACTCCAAGTTTTACTGCTTTTCCAATATTTGCCATGAATTTTACTATTAAAATGTGAATTTTGTTTTGCTTGTATTGACAGTATAACAACTCGTTTTTGTGTTAGTTTGTCAACAGGATGTCAAACTTGGTTAATTAACAGACAAGTGTTAAAAACAAAAGGTGTCATTTTGCTGTTTCATCGGATAAAATGTCAATGATGATTTACAAAATAAATACCAAATATTAAAAGACAATGAGAACTGCATTCAATGACTTTTTTTATGAAAAGCGAGGCATTTACGGAGTGCTTCATGTGATGATATTGCTACTCTCGCTTTTCCTGATTGTGGATATTTCGATCGACACGTTCAACAACATACCGTTCATCTCTCAGACTTCGTATCTGAAAACGCAGTTCTGGATCTGCATGTTCTTCATCGCCGATTTCATATTGGAGTTTTTCCTGTCAAAAGATAAAATTCATTATTTGCAAACCCATTTCCTCTTCCTGCTGGTTTCGATCCCTTATCTTAATATTATCAATTACTACGATTTCACCTTCTCGGCCGAAGTGACCTATTTCCTACGTTTCATCCCGCTCGTACGCAGCGGATGGGCACTGGCGATCGTCGTCGGCTGGCTAACTTCGAACCGGGCCTCCGGACTCTTCGTCTCCTACCTGACGATGTTGCTGGCAATGGTCTATTTCTCCAGCCTGATCTTTTTCGTGATCGAACAGAAGGTGAACCCTGAAGTAAAGGATTACAACGACGCCCTCTGGTGGGCTTTCATGGACGTGACGACTGTCGGTTCGAACATCATCGCGATCACGCCTACAGGGCGTATTTTGTCGGTCCTGCTGGCCGCTCTCGGCATGATGATGTTCCCGATCTTCACGGTCTATGTCACGAGCCTAGTACAATCGGCAAACAAGAAAAAAGAAGATTATTATAATCAAACGCATCCCGTCTCCTCCGGACAAGCATCAGAAGCCAAACCGGCCGGTTCCACTCAAACAGACAAATAAATTCAAGACTACTTATTGTAAAAAACAAGTTATTTAACAATTGGCAGGTCTGGCGATGAAAGAATTCAAATATTCTTCTTTTTGAATATAAAACGTACTTTTCCCATTTATTTGCCGATCTATTACCATGAAGACGATCGTCATCGCCAAAATACTGCGCAACTCTTTGCTTTTCCTACTCAGGCTGACAAAACAGAAGCAATAACCGGACAAGTTGCCTATCACATACTTTCTGTTGTCAAACAAAAACCGTCAGGCCGAACAAAATGCAAGATTAAAATGAACTGGAATTTCAAATGAAAAACTATTCCCGCAAAAAAACAAGCCTCCCGTCTCCCTATTATTTCAGGGGAGTGGAGGCTCGTCAACTAAAAGAATAAACCGTTTTAACCGGTGATTGTAAACCGGGTACTGCCAAAAATGGAGAGCCCCAGTTTATTCATTATATATTTGATCGCCAATTGTGCTTTCACCGAATTGCCGGAGCTATCCAATGGAGGCGCAAAGGCGGAGATTCCGAAGTGTCCGGGCATGATCCCCATGACACCGCCGCCAACACCCGTTTTGGCAGGAATACCGGAAGTGTACAACCAGTCTCCCGTACGTTCATAGAAACCGACCGTAGCCACTAAGGATGTGATTTTAGGCGACAAAGAAGCGTCGAAGACAAGTTTCTTTGTAACCGGGTTCACGCCATCGTTGGCAATCGTTGCTGCGGCGATGGAAAGTTGTTCGGCTGTGATACCCAACGAACACTGGCGAGTATACAGGTCGAGCGACATATCCGGATCGTCATAGATACGGTTGTAATTCTTCAGTAACCAGGCGATAGAACGGTTATTGAAGTTGGTGGCAGTCTCTGACTTGTACAGTTCATCGATCAATTGCGGAGCACTCCCGCAAAGGTCGGTGATGTTGGAAACGATGGCTTCCCACTTCTTGTCGGACTTACCGAGCGGCTGTACCATACTGCAAGCCGTGATCGCACCAGCATTTACCAGTGGAGTGGAAGGATGGTCATTTTCCAACAAGATCGCCATGATGGAGTTGAAAGGAAGACCGGTGGCATCGGCACCGATCATCTTTAGCACTTTCTCGGCTCCGTACTGGCGAAGTGCCAGGATAGCCGTATGTACTTTCGAAACGGATTCGATCCCGAAACAGTAGGAAGAGTCCCCTAACGTAATGGTTCTGCCATCCAACAAGCAGATACTGATACCGAACAAGTTCTTGTCAATATTAGCCAGATAAGGGATGTAATCAGCATTCTTGCCACCCGTATTATCCTTGAACTGCTCGTAAGCCTCCTGTGCCGCTTCTTTTATCTGTGAAACGGAAATTGTTTTACTCATGATCATTTCTTTTTATGGGGCATACCCGTATGAGTAAACACAGAACCTTTCACTTCCTGATTCTTATCCTGTGCGATACGGGTAGGAGTCGGATATTCCAGTTTTTCAAGTTCCGCAACAGCTCCTGTGATATCATTCAGCAACTGGTCAGCCATGTCGCGACTAAATCCCTGACGGGCAACGATACGCATCACGACATGGTTTTCAAGATTGTTTGGCAATGTATAGGCAGGAACCATCCAACCGCTTTGTTTCAGTTTATCCTGCAGGTCGTACAGGGTCCATTTCGCTTTTTTCGCATAGTCCGGTTTCAGATACCAGATAAACAACGGGTTCACGACTTCGTTGCTGTAGTTCACGAACGGAGCCATCTTACCGATCTGATCATGTAAGTATTGGGTAACCGCCATGCTGTTTTCCTGAACTGCTTTATACCCTTCGAACCCGAGACGGATAAATTGGTAATATTGTCCGAGGATCTGGGCGGCAGGACGGGAGAAATTCAGACCTACCTGTGTGATATTGGCTCCCAAATAATTTACACTGAATGACATGGAGTCGGGCAAATATGACTTGTCTTTCCAGACAACCCAACCCAGGCCCGGATAAACCAGACCGAACTTATGTCCGGACGTACTGATGGAAAGAACCCATTTCAAACGGAAGTCCCACTTCAATTCCGGTTTCAGGAACGGGAGGATAAAACCGCCGGAAGCAGCATCCACGTGAATTGGAATATCGTAGCCGGTCTTTGTATTGTAAGCATCAAGAGCTTTGTCCAAAGCCTCCACATCATCGTTCAGACCTGTCCATGTAACCCCTTGGATCGGCACGATACAGATTGTATTTTCATCACACATCTTCAATGCTTCTTCGGGATCGAGCGTAGTCTTCTCCAATGTCAGAGGCACCTGACGCATTTCGATCTGCCAAAGCTGGGCGAATTTTTCCCATACAACCTGAAATCCGGTAGAAATAACGAAGTTCGGCTTATCCACAGGCTTACCGGCGGCTTGCCTTTTCTTACGCCAGCGCAACCAAGCAGCAACACCTCCCAACATACATGCTTCGGACGAACCGATAGCCAATGCTCCGGCTTTCCACTTTGCCTGTTCGGGAGTATTCCACAAATTGGCTACGATGTTGATACATTTGGCGTTCATGACGGCAATACGCGGATATTCCGTTTCATCGATATAGTTGATGTTGATCGCCTCGTTCATAAGTTTGGTTGCATAGTCGTCCATATAGGTAGTTACGAATGTCGCCAGGTTCAAGCGGGGCTGTGTCTGTGCAAACGTTTCGTCTTTAACCATCTGATACGCGATTTCCGGGGTGGTAGGACCATCAGGGATTTTGTCTACAGGAGAGGCTTGTAGCATCTTTTCCGAGCCAAAGATTGCTGTCTTGGCATCACCTTTTCTGAAATTAGAATCTTCCATGTCTTTTTGTTTTTAATTAATAATGGCGCTATCGACTTGTTTCGGCCGATTGTATGGCAAAAACAGCTACTATCCGCAATTGTTCTGCGTTTTTCGTTAAACATACGATATTTAGGGTTTATTAAAACAATGAACTTTCACTATTCGGGATTGTTTCAATACAATAAAAAATGATTTAACGAAACGATTATGCGAATACAGACCGGACAGGGAACGATTCCTCTTATCACGCTAATAGGCATATGGTCGATATCGGCACTGAATGCACTGCCCGGCCTGGCTGTCTCCCCAATCTTAGGAAGACTTTCTGCAATCTTTCCGCATTCCACAGAACTGGACATACAGATGCTTTCATCACTTCCTTCCCTCTTGATCATCCCTTTTATCATCCTGTCGGGCAAACTGACGGAAAAGATCAATAATGTCCTTCTGTTGCAAGTGGGACTGGTGATCTTCTCGTTGAGCGGCATCCTGTACATGCTTTCCACAAAAATGTGGCAACTGATAACAGTCAGCGCATTATTGGGGATCGGTTCCGGATTGATCGTGCCACTTTCCACCGGTTTGATTTCCCGCTTTTTTACAGGAACATACCGTACGAAACAGTTCGGGCTCAGTTCCGCCATTACGAATATAACGTTAGTGCTGGCCACCGTTCTGACGGGGTATCTGGCAGAGGTGAACTGGCATTTGCCGTTTATCGTCTACCTGTTTCCGCTGATCTCGATCGTTCTCTCGTTCTATCTGAAAAAGAATATTTCACCGTATCCCGGTATAGGCATAAACACCACTAGCCGGAGAACGGAAAGGCCTGCCGATAGCAGTTTCGGGAAGTTCGGTATACAGATTCCCCACCTGATGCAGATCATGTCGTTCTATGGGTTGGCTACTTACTTAGTGATCATCATCAGCTTCAATCTTCCTTTCCTGATGAAAGAATATCATTTTACCAGCGGTAATTCGGGTATTATGATCTCGCTGTTTTTCTTGGCTATCATGTCGCCGGGATTTATACTGAATCAAATTGTCTCCTTCTTCGGCAAAAAGACCAAATTTGCCTGTATGGTCTCGATCTCTGTCGGAATGGCGCTTATACTCGTTTCCCGCACCGAATGGTTGATCGGGCTGGGTTGTATCTTTGCCGGATTAGGCTATGGTGTCATACAACCGATAGCTTACGACAAAACGACCCGCACGGCTATTCCTGAAAAAGTGACGCTTGCACTGGCATTCGTTATGGCCATGAACTATCTGGCCATTCTTCTTTGCCCTTTCATTATAAACATACTCAAGGATATGCTCCATATCGAGACACAGCAGTTCGCTTTCATCTTCAATATGGCCATTGCCCTGATAGCTGCCGCATGGGCCTACCTGAAACAAGATTCGTTCTTGTTCGACGACCGCATCAAACAAGTATAACATAAAATCCCAAGCATCGTGAAAAATAAAATAAGAGAAGCCAATATTTACATGATTATTTCCAAAACTTTCAGCGGGTTGAATATGAATGCGTTGAAATATCTCCTACCATTATGGATAAGTCCGCTGACGGGTGTAACCCTGCGCTGTACGTTTGCCGCCCTCGCGTTTTGGATTATCAGCTTGTTCACCCAACCGGAGACTTCCACCCGCCGGGAAAAGATTCTCTTATTTCTGTTGGGGGCGCTCGGCATTTATGGCTTTATGTTCTTTTACTTGCTGGGATTGAGCAAAACGACCCCTGTGTCAAGCTCCATTTTCTCCAGTTTACAACCTATCTGGGTATTCATTCTTTCTGTCATCTTCTTTAAAGAAACAATCACAAAGATGAAAATAACCGGTATTCTGATCGGATTAGGTGGCGCATTGCTCTGCATCCTGACCCAGAAAAACGATGACCTGGCTTCCGATGCCTTCACCGGAAATCTGCTTTGCCTGCTAAGTTCCATGGCTTATGCAATCTATCTGATTGCAAGCAACCGAATATTGAAGCATGTAGGAGTTATGACAATGCTGCGGTACACCTTTTCCGGTGCGGCTTTCTCCGCCATCATCGTTTCCGGATTTACAGGATTTGAAGCAACACTTTTCACGTTCCCGATCCATTGGAAACCGATGGCAGTCTTGGCATTCGTCCTGATTTTCCCGACCGTTATCAGTTACCTGTTAATACCGGTCGGACTAAAATATCTGAAAACCACACTGGTGGCCATCTATGGTTACCTGATCCTGATTGTGGCAACCATTACCTCGCTGGCATTAGGACAAGATCGCTTCAGTTGGTCCCAATTAATAGCTGTCCTCCTGATTTGTTCGAGCGTTTATTTCGTTGAAATAGCAGAAAGTAAGGAAAAATCATAAATTTTTCTCTTTCTTTGTAACAACAGCTTTTCCGTTCCCGTCTACTTAATGAACGCTCTCCAATAGCGCGCGTTGAAGAGCCGGAACTAACGGAATAAGTAACGATTAATACATTAGAAAGATGAAAAAATACATCGCAATCCTGATCCTCATCCTATTCTGCCAAGCAGGATATAGCCAGAGCATGGACAAGCTGTTCAACGACTTTGCCAAGCAAAAAAACGTAACCCACGTAACGGTCGGCCCGTTCCTGATGAAAATAAGCAGCCTGTTCACCGAGACGATGGGTGTAAAAAGCATCGAAGTCCTTTCTTTCGAGGAATGCGGCAATACCGTCAAAGACGATCTCCGCGCTGCCATCAAGAAACTGAAAGACCCGAATTACGAAACAATGGTCAATGCCAACGAAGAGGGCAACCGCACGAAAGTAATGGTACGTATTGACAAAGACATCATCCGCGAACTGGTAATCTTGACAACCGATGGAGGCGACGATGCCCTGATCCGCATCAAAGGAAAGATCAAACCATCTGACATCGAAAAAGTAATAAACGACCACAAAGATGGATGTTGAGAACTTTAAAAGGCTGTTCCTTCCCCTCCATCCCAAGCTCTTCCGGATTGCTTATGCGCTGGTCGAAAACAAGGCCGATGCCGAAGATATCCTGCAAGATGCCTACTATAAGTTATGGAGCCGGCGGAATGAACTGACCGATATCCAAAATCCGGAAGCTTTCTGCGTGACGCTGGTCAAGAACCTCTGCCTCGATTTCCTTCGCTCACCTCGTGCCAACAGGCGCGACGCAGATGTCACCGAAGCCGTCACTCTTTCTACCGCTTCTTCACCGGACGAAGAGTTGGAAAGACAAGACAAAGTACAGCAAATCCGCCACCTGATCGACCGCCTGCCGGAAAATCAGCGGCAAGTTCTCCGGTTGAGAGGGATCGAAGACTGTTCGATGGACGAGATAGAACAGATCACCGGCCTGAGTGCCGTCAACATACGGGTGCTACTCTCCCGGGCACGAAAAATAATCCGGGAACAACTTGAAAAATATTATACATATGAATATGGACGATAAAAAGATAGATGAACTGATCAATAAAGCCCTCCAAGAGGAACAAGCTTTACCCGAAGGACTTTCCCGTAGACTGGAAAAGCAGATCGACACCTGGGCTTCCACGGAAGAAAAGAAGACCCGTTCATTGACCCGTAGACGGACTTTATATTGGTTAAGTGGAGTTGCTGCCTCCATCCTGTTGTGCATCAGCTTTTTACAATACAAATCGTCGTATCAAGCTCACGACCGGCTCAGCGACACTTACACCAATCCGAAAGATGCCGCCGCCGCTGCCGAAAAGGCTTTACTCCTACTCTCGCAGAACCTCAACAAAGGCATCAGCCAGGTGGATAACGCCGGGCAGGAGATAGATAAAGTAAACAATATTTTAAACAAACACTTAAACGATTAATCTTATGAAATTAAAGAATATATTCCTGATCCTGTTTCTTTGTTGCACCAGCTTGTGCTTTGCCCAGGATAAACTGTTCGAAAAATATGCCGATATGGATAATGTAACATCTGTCTTCATCTCCAAGAAAATGTTCGACATGATCCCTAATGTAGAAAGTGGTGGCCTCAACCTGATGAATCTGAAAGGGAAAATAAACAATCTTCAAATCGTCACTTCCGACAAGCAGGAAGTCCGGGACCAGATGCGAAAAGAATTCAGCAGCCTTATCAGCAAATCACATGAAGAACTGATGCGGGTCAAGGACAACGATACACGCGCCTCTTTCTACATCGTCCAGAACGATGACCTAATCAACGAAATGATCATGCTAGCCGACACAGATTCAGACTATGTGGTCATCCGGATAACAGGCAAATTCACCTTGCAGGATATACAAGATGTGGCAAAAAGTTTTTCCCAAAACGATAAAAAAGAGGTAACGATCAGTTACAACTAAAACCGGAAAAGTATAAATATCCCGAAAAGATAATTATGCTTTTGTGAATACCTTAGTTCTGGTAGAACTAAGGCTATTCTTGTCTGTTGTTTGCTACCGTGACAAAATTAGCTATATAAAACTACTAGATGTTTTCAAAAATGATATTAAAATTAGTCAAATTGATATTCTTTCAAAAAAGATATTCTCCTTTTTCCCTTCCAGAAGACTCCAATAACCTCCACAGATAAGCCAAAACCGATAATCGAGCCTACTTTTTTACAACTATCCGTACTGTATAGTTCATAGTTCTACCAGAACAAATTCAATTGCAATCTTAAATCATTAGCCTATGGAGAGAAGTAAATAACACACCTAAAAAGTTTTTGTAGAGAAAATTAGAGTATTTCAACTGTTAAATTAAATTTTAATATTATGATCAAATCGATATACAGCAACTTATTGCCTAAAGCTGTACTATTATCAGTATTTTTAAGCCCCGGATATGTGATTTCAAAAGCTCATGCAAACACAGATTCCATCAGTGGTATAGAACAAACGAACGGTAAACTGTCCGGACGGGTTATCGATGCAAAAGGAGAACCTATACCAGGTGCAAACATTTCCGTCAAAGGCACCACCATCGGTACCATTACAGACATGGACGGTAATTTTTCCATTGATGTTAACCCCAATCAAATACTCACCATCAGTTTTATCGGATATGAAACAAAAACAATCCCTGTCTCCAACCAGAAAACATTAAATGTCGTTCTGCAAGAAACTGTAAACCAACTGGACGAACTTGTTGTCGTTAGCTACGGTACACAGAAAAAAAGGGATTTGACCGGATCTGTTTCCAAGATAGATGCAGGAGAATTAGAAAGTTTTCCTGTAGGACAATTTGCCCAAAAACTTCAAGGACAGGTAGCAGGTGTACAAATTAACCAATCTACAGGACAGCCGGGTAAAGGTATGGGATTCCGTATCCGTGGTGCAGCATCTATCAATGGTGGTAGTTCACCTTTATTCGTGGTCGATGGAATCCCTATCAATATGGACCTAAGCAGTATCAATCCGGATGAAATTGAAACCTTTTCCATCTTGAAAGATGCCGCTGCCACTTCTTTGTATGGATCACGTGCCGCCAACGGTGTCGTACTGATCACAACGAAAAGAGGAAAACAAGGTAAAACTCAAGTGGATGTGAATGCTTCATTCGGTATTCAGACTTTAAAGGGACTAAAGACTCCGGATGTTATGAACGGGGAAGAATTTGCCCAATACAAAAAAGAATACTACGAAGATGCTGCCAGATATGAAGGTTATACCGGAGGAGTTCCAGAACAATATCAAAATCCATCCCAATACGGTACTGGAACCAATTGGTATGACTTACTGACACGCAATGCCGCCACACAGAATTACAGTATCAGTGTGACAGCCAATAAAGACAAGTTCAATACAGCTATCGTATTAGGCTACTTCCGCCAAGACGGTGTTATGTACAATTCTAATTTCGAACGTTACTCTTTACGTGCAAACAATGATTATCAAGTAAACGACCGCTTAAAATTAGGACTGAACATAGCTCCCACCTTGCAAATCAAAAACAACCAAAATACAGACGGAGGTTGGCAGATATTAAGTGCTGCGTTCTTGGCTGACCCAACTGTAAATCCTTACGATGAAAATGGAGAACCTATTCTTTCTCTAAACTCTCCAGGGATGTTCCCCCAACCTAACTGGATACGTGTTTTACATGAAAAAACAAGTAAAACACAGGATTTGGCCTTATTAAGCAATGCTTTTGCAGAACTGGATATATGGAACGGTATCAAATATAAATTCCAGGCTGGTTTCGATTTAGGTGCCAAGAACTATAGAGATTTTACACCTTCGACAGCCGGTGGAGCCATGTTTACTGCTCCCCCTCAAAAAGCAAGTGGACAATACAACACCAACTTCCACTATAGTTGGACTATCGAAAATATGTTGATGTATAACCATAAATTCGGAAACCATAATATAGATGCACTGGTCGGTTATAGTGCACAAAAATATTCCAACGAATATAACCAACTAACAGCAACTGACTTTCCAAGTGATGATATTCCTTGGATGGGTGCCGGTGCTACAAAAAACGGTGACAACAACATCGAGCAATGGGCATTAGCCTCTGTCATTGCACGCGCGAATTATAGCTTCAAAGACCGCTATTTACTCCAGGCGACATTCCGCCGAGATGGTTGCTCCCGTTTTGGGGCAGGCAATAAATACGCAAATTTTCCTTCCATATCCGCCGGATGGATTGTATCTGACGAAGCCTTCATGGAACCAGTAACCAATGTTATGAACTACCTGAAAATAAGGGCCAGTTATGGACTAACTGGTAACTACAACATTGGTAATTACCGATATATTGCGGGAGTTAGCACTTATAACTATGTCTTAGGTGGCTCTTTAGCTCCGGGAAAAGGATTAGGTAATTTAGGGAACAATGCTCTTACTTGGGAAGAAACAAAGCAACTGGACTTAGGTGTCGATATCGGTTTCCTAAACGATCGTATCTATTTGATGTATGACTATTATAATAAAAAAGTCGATGGACTTTTGTATCAAGTCGATATTCCAAGAGCTTCCGGCTTTTCCAACATTTATTCCAATATCGGTGATTACAAAGCATGGGGACATGAAATCACTTTGCAATCTCGTAATCTTGTCGGTGATTTCAAATGGACTACCAACTTGAATATAGCCTTCAACCGGAATGAAATAACCAAAATGGGAACAAACAACACCCCAAAAGGTGGATATTCCAATCAGGAAGATTTCAACCGTTTAGCAGTAGGAGAACCTATCGGTATATTCATGGGATATGTATTTGACGGCGTATATATGACCGAAGAAGAGTTTAATTCCCAACCAAAGCACGCCTCATCTGAGATCGGAACGGTCCGCATGAAAGATGTCAGTGGTCCTAACGGTGTTCCTGACGGTATAATCGACAACAATGACCGTGTAAAAATTGGTGATCCGAATCCGGATTTTATTTATGGTATGACAAATGAATTTTCCTGGAAGAACTTCGATCTGAGCATTCTGATCAGTGGACAAGTAGGTGGTGACATTATCAATTCAAACTACGAACATACCTTGAATATCGACGGTTGTTTCAATGTATTGAAAAAAGTTGCCAATCGTTGGCGCTCTCCGGAAAATCCGGGTGACGGACAGGTTCCGAGAACAAAAGCCGGTACCACGGAATTATTCCGCTTCAATAATAGCAGTTGGGTATATGATGCTTCTTATTTGACCATAAAGAATATCACTCTGGGCTATACAATTCCGATTAAACCGAGTCAATACCTCTCTAAACTCCGGGTATATGTAACAGCTCAGCAATTAGTCACATTCACTAAATACCCAGGTATGAATCCGGAAATAGCCATGAATGAAGATATGGGATGGAACGGTTTAGGAGTAGATCGTACAACTTACCCGGTTCCAAGAACATTCAGTATCGGATGTAACATTTCATTCTGACAGAAAAACAAATTATAAATTTAAAGCGAAAGATCATGAAAAAGATATTTAGTTTAGTTGTTGCATTGTTAACTTTGGTTTCTTGTTCGGAAGATTTTCTGAATCTGACGCCTCAATATTATCCGAATGATGCGACATTCTTTAAAACTCAAGAGCAATTCACTCAAGCAGTGAACGGAGCCTATTCCGCTCTACGGGGAGTATCGGCAAGACAAGGATACCTGATGGGAGAAATGCGTTCCGACAATACACATTACACCCGCTATAAAGCAGACCGTGGTCTACACATCTTGTATCGTGAAAATATCGCGGATTTTGTTGTAGATGACCAGAACCAATGGACAAATGAAATGTATTATGCATGTTATACGGGCATTTCAAGAGCCAACACCATTCTGAACCGCATTGAAGGGACGACTTTTCCCGATGATTTCAAAAATAAAACGATCGGAGAAGCTAAATTCATCCGTGCTTTCATGTATTTCCAATTGGTGCAATGCTACGGAGACGTCCCTTTGCATCTGGAAGAAGTGACAGGAGCGGACAACGCATTCTTACCTCGTTCATCTGTTAACGATATCTATACAGCCATCGTTGATGATGTGAAAGATGCCATAGAGAAACTTCCGACGGTCAAATTCCCGCAAAATGGTGCTGCAACCAAAGGAGCTGCCAAAATGCTCTACGCTTATGTATTAATGACAAAGCCAGATCGAGATTATGCAACAGCGGAAACGCAGTTAAAAGATATCATGAATATGGGATATGAATTACTTCCCAATTATGCCGATATATATGACACATCCAAAAAGAACGGAAAAGAATCGATTTTCGAAATCCAGTATCAAATGGGAGATCAGGGACAGCAAAGTGATTGGTTATACTACTTTATTCCCAAAACAACGAATGCAGAAATTATTACAGGTGTTCCGGATTGTAGTACGTTACTGACAGGAGGCTGGAATGTTCCGACACCGGAAATGATCGCTTCTTACGAACCTGGAGACCTGCGTGTCGACCCATCTATCGCTGTTGCAGTCGGTACACTGGATGCAGCAAACGCCTTAGTCGTAGCTGATGTACTAAAAGTCGGTGATCCCAAGATCAATGATTATCCAGTTAATTATCCATTTATCAATAAATACCGTCACGCACACTCCAAAATAGAAAATACAGACGATAACTGGCCTGTTTACCGCTATGCGGACTGCCTGTTATTGTTAGCTGAATGTCTGGTGGAGCAAGGACGTGCAGGAGACGCAGCACCCTATGTCAATCAAGTACGTGCGCGTGCAGGTTTACCTGCTGTTACAACAATCAATGCCGAGGTAGTTGCCAATGAGCGACGTCACGAACTCGCATTTGAGAACCATCGTTGGTATGATTTATTGAGAACAGGAAAAGCTATTGAAGTAATGACTGCCTACGGAAAATATATCAAAACGATTGATACGGAACTTCCTGAACGTACCTATCAGATAAAGCCGGAATATTTGCTTTATCCGATACCTTATAACGAGTTGCAATTAAATGACCAGCTCAAACAAAATCCAGGTTATTAATTATCATATTAACAAAAAGACCTTTACTTTTGTAGTAGAGGTCTTTTTACTATTAGCACCATGAATACACAACGTATTATCAAAAACTTTATATATACCGTCGCAGGAGGTATCCTGTCTCTCGGAACGACTGGTTGCAGTGGCAACAAAGCGGAAACGACAGACAGTTTTTCCACTTTGGAAGCCCAGTTTTCCAACCCTTCATCCGAGTACCGTACAGCCCCTTTTATGGTTTGGAACGGAAAAGTTACAGAAATTGAAATCGACCGTATGCTGAAAGACTTTAAAGATGCAGGCTGCGGAGGTGCGTTTATCCATCCCCGTCCGGGCATGATCAC
Source organism: Parabacteroides sp. merdae-related_45_40 (assembly GCF_001915675.1). Taxonomy (NCBI): domain Bacteria; kingdom Pseudomonadati; phylum Bacteroidota; class Bacteroidia; order Bacteroidales; family Tannerellaceae; genus Parabacteroides; species Parabacteroides sp. merdae-related_45_40. The sequence continues at coordinate 40,279 of NZ_MNQY01000118.1, forward strand.
GGAATATATGTCGGACGAATGGTATTCCCTCTACCGTTATGCCGTCGATAAAGGAAAAGAGATGGGACTGGACATCTGGATTTACGATGAAAACTCCTATCCCAGCGGCTTTGCCGGAGGACATGTTCCCGAAGATATGCCCGAATCCTACAACCAAGGACAAGGACTTGAGTTGACAAAAACAGATCTTCTGCCTGACAAGACAGACGAATATTTCATCATCCTTAAAAAAGAAGGGGACAAATGGGCAGATATCACGAACGCCCTGAGCCAGCATAAAAAAGCAAAAGGAGAATATTACCTCTACAAAAAGACCTATTTAGGCAAATCAGACTGGTACGGAGGGTATTCTTACGTAGACCTGCTCGTACCCGGTGTGACTGAAAAGTTCATCGACCTCACGATGAAAGGATACGAAAAAACAATAAAGGACGAATTTGGCAAATCTGTTTTCGGTATCTTCACAGATGAGCCCAACATCAGCAGTCCCGGAGGCTTGCGCTGGACACCAGACTTGTTCGAAGTATTCCGGAAACAGTGGGGATACGATCTAAAACCACTACTTCCCCTTCTGGACGAAGAGACGGGCAATTGGAAACAGGTACGTCATAACTATATGGAAACCCTGTTGCAAATGTTTGTCGACCGCTGGTCCAAACCTTGGCACCACTACTGCGAGACGAACAACCTGAAATGGACCGGACACTATTGGGAACACGGTTGGCCGCAAATGAACGACGGACCGGACAATATGGCAATGTACGCCTGGCATCAGGTACCCGCTATCGACATGCTGTTCAACCAGTTCGACGAAACCAACCCGCAAGCACAGTTCGGCAATATCCGTGCAGTAAAAGAATTGCGCAGTGCCGCCAACCAAACAGGTTGTAACCGTACCCTCAGCGAAACTTATGGTGGTGGAGGTTGGGACGAAACTTTTAAAGATTTCAAACGGTTAGGCGATTGGGAGTATGCACTCGGGGTCAACTTCATGAACCAACATTTAGCCCATATGACACTAACAGGAGCACGCAAATACGACTATCCGCCGGTATTCACCTATCATTCTCCCTGGTGGCCCGACTACCGCGAACTGAATGACTATTACGGACGCCTTTCATTTGTTATGAGCAAAGGCATCCAGAAAAACGATATTTTGGTTCTGGAACCTAACTCGACTTTATGGAGCTATTACGTCCATGCAGGAAGTTCCCCGAAACTCATGGAGATAGGAACCAATTTCCAAGCTTTTGTTACAACTTTGGAAAAGAACCAGGTAGAATATGACCTCGGTTCCGAAAACATCATCAAAGACCTCGGAAAGGTAGAAAACGGGCGTTTCATCGTCGGCAATGCCTCCTACTCGACTGTCGTTCTGCCTCCCATGATGGAGACCTTAAACAAGCCTACCTTCAACCTCTTGCAACAATTTGTAGAACAAGGTGGACAGATCATAACCTTCTCCGCTCCCACCCGGATAGACGGGGCTGTCAATGACGAACTGGCCGGACTGTTGACCGGTACAACCGTCACATCACTCCCGGAACTATCCAAAGATGTAATCGCCCGGTATTTCTCTTCCGATAACTTCAGGATTACTTTCAACAGTGGTAACCTGTATCACCATCGTCGCCGGTTTGCAGACGGAGAATTGGTTTTTCTCGTCAACTCTTCTATGGATGAAGTTGTTGACGGCACCCTTTCGACGCAGGGAAAAGCCATGTTGGAAATGGATGCTCTGAACGGGGAAATCTATACGTATCCGTCTTCAAAAGAAAAAGGCATACTAAGTACATCTTTCCGGATCGAACCGGCAGGAAGCCTCTTGCTTTACTGTTCTGACAAGAACCCTAAAAACTATCCGGAACGCCCCGGAAAAGCGGGAAGCAGCCCGGTGACGGCAACAAGCCGGACCACCGTCAGCCGTTTACGCGACAATGCTCTGACAATTGACTTTTGCGATGTTACGGTTAAAGGAAAGACTTACAAGAAACAACATTTCTCCCGTGCCGCCGATATCGCCTTCAAAGCGCACGGATTCACCAACGGCAATCCTTGGAATACCTCCGTACAATACAAACGGAATATCCTCGACCGCGACCACTTTAAGGATGGCGGCTTCACGGCCTCCTATCATTTTACGGTAAACGATGCTTTCGACTATTCCGGTATCAAACTGGTTTCCGAACGCCCCGAACTATTTACCGTAAAAATCAACGGAAATCTCGTGAACGCTCTTCCAGGTGAATGGTGGCTGGACCGTTCTTTCGGCGTTTATCCGATAGGCGGACAGGTGAAAAAAGGTAGCAATACGGTAGAACTCAGCATCAACCCGATGCGTATTTTTGCAGAGATAGAACCGGTCTACATCATCGGAGACTTCTCGGTCGTACCCGAACAAGAGGGATGGAGCATCGGTGCACCACAGGAATCGTTCGCTCTGGGTAGCTGGAAAGAACAAAAGCAACCGTTCTACTCATGGGATATGAGCTATAGCAAAGAATATACCCTCGATGACCTTACAGGCAGATATGCCGTCAAACTGAACAAATGGAACGGGACGGTAGCAGAAGTATACGTCAACGGACAGAAAGCCGGTATGATCGCCTTCGACCCCTGGCAACTGGATGTAACATCCTATCTGAAAGAAGGCAGCAACACGATTGATGTACATGTGATCGGCAGTTTGAAGAACCTGTTAGGCCCGCATTACCGGAATCCGGCTCCCGGCCTGGCATCTCCCTGGCATTGGAAAAACGTAGACAAACCGATATCCGGAAAAGAATACCAGATGGTGGATTACGGGCTGATGGAAGATTTTGAATTAATTCATTAAACATACACGAAAAGAGGGTGCGTGCTTTTCCGGAAAAGCATGGCACCTTTTTCAAAAAAGGACGGCAGCATGAAAAATAGACTTTTAAACATTTGTATCTTATGTATGGTTTTTCCTTTCTTTCTACAGGCAGCGGACACACATTCCGTTTATAACCTGCGATGCGAACAGGAAGAAAACCCGTTAGGAATCGAAACAGGACAACCTTGTTTCAGCTGGCAGATACAGGCACAACAACGGAACTTCGAACAATCGGCCTGGCAGATATTAGTGGCCGATTCTCCGGAAAAACTACAGGCCAGCAATGGAAATATCTGGGACAGCGGAAAAACGCTTTCTTCCGCCTCGATCCTTGTTCCTTTCAAAGGAAAAGAATTGAAAGCAGGACAGACCTACTACTGGAAAGTAAGGAGTTGGGATAAGGAGGACAGCCCTTCCCGCTGGAGCTGTATCCATACCTTCGGCATGGGGCTTCTTTCGAAAAAAGACTGGAGCAATGCCAAATGGATTGCACTGGAAAAAGACAGGAAAGACGAAATCGTCACGATAGGGCTGCACGGACTGGCCAACGTGGACCGGGAACTCAAAGGCAAAAAGATCGGTATGTACCGCCTCCCCCAATTCCGAAAAGAATTTACGGTTCAAAAACCGGTAAAACGAGCGACCGCCTATGTCTCCGGACTCGGACATTTCGATATGTTCCTGAATGGAAAGAAGGTGGGTAACAACTTTCTCGATCCGGGATGGACAAAATATGATAAATGTGCGCTGTATGTCACTTTCGATCTGTCCGGACAGCTAAAGCAAGGCGGAAACGCAATAGGCGTCATGTTGGGAAACGGCTTTTTCAATATCCCGCGGGAACGTTATTTCAAACTGCTTGCTTCATATGGCGCTCCGCGCCTCTTGATGAAAATACAAATCGAATATGCAGACGGCAGTACGCAGGACATCGTAACCGGTACAGACTGGAAAACAACCGAAAGCCCCGTTACCTACAGCAGTATTTACGGCGGTGAAGATTACGATGCCACGAAAGAACAGACCGGATGGATGCAACCCGGTTTCGACGACCGTACCTGGAACAAAGCCCTCGACACAGGCTGGAAAACCCAGCTCCTCTCCCAACGCTCCGCACCGCTGACCGTACGTGACCGAATCCCCACCGTCCGTCTTTTCAAGACCCGGAAAGGACAATGGGTGTACGATTTGGGACAAAACTTTTCCGGCATCATACGGCTTTCCCTGCATTCAAAGGACACGCACCCGGTTAAGCTCTATCCGGCCGAACTGCTGAATCCGGACAGTACCGTAAACCAAAGCGCGTCCGGCGCTCCTTTCTGGTTCGGTTACACACCGAAAGGAAAAGGTATTGAAAGTTGGCAACCCCAGTTTACCTACTACGGTTTTCGTTACGTGCAGGTCGAAGGTGCTGTTCCCGCCGGACAACCCAATCCGGACGGACTACCTGAAATAACGGAAATCACCGGTCTTCATACTTGCTATTCGGCCGAAGATGTCGGCAGTTTCCATTGTTCCAAACCGTTGTTCAATCAGACATACGAACTGATCGACTGGGCGATCCGCAGCAATATGGCAAGCGTGCTAACCGACTGCCCGCATCGTGAGAAGTTGGGTTGGCTGGAAGAAGCGCACCTGATGCAATACTCCGTACAATACCGCTACAACCTGGCACGCCTGTACGAAAAGACATTCAACGATATGCGCTCCACACAAGCAGCCAACGGCATGATACCGACCATTGCTCCCGAACTGGTCGAATTCGAAGGAGGCTTCAAGGATACGCCGGAATGGGGAAGCACATTTGTCATCAGCCCTTGGTACATCTACCAATGGTATGGCGATACGCGCCCGATCGAAACCTATTATCCGGATATGCAACGCTACATCGACTACCTTTCCTCGAAAGCCGATAACCATATTATCGCCTACGGCTTGGGAGACTGGTTCGACATCGGTCCGAAAAGTCCGGGAGAATCGCAACTGACCTCCAATGGCGTAACGGCAACGGCTATCTACTATTACGACGTCACCCTGATGGAGAAAATGGCAAACCTTTTAGGGAAGCCGGACGATGCACGCAAGTACCAGGAACTGGCGGCCCGGATCAAACAAGCCTTCAACCGGACTTTCTGGAACCCGTCCACCCGTACCTACGACCGCAACAGCCAGGCGGCAAACGCCGTCGCACTCTACATGGGACTGACGACTCCGGAAAACAGGCAGCAGGTATTCGATAACCTGATAGCCGATATCCGCGGACGCAACAACGCCCTGACGGCAGGCGACGTCGGCTACCGCTATGTCTTGCGTGCCCTTGAAGCCGGTGGCGCTTCGGATGTCATTTACGACATGAACTGCAAGTACGACACACCGGGATACGGTTGGCAACTGGCACACGGAGCTACCGCTCTCACCGAATCCTGGCAGGCATACGGCTTCGTATCGAACAATCATTTTATGTTGGGTCATCTGATGGAATGGTTGTTCAGCGGCTTAGGAGGCATCCGTCAGAAAGAAGATTCCTTCGGGTTTAAGCATATTGTCATCAAACCCGAACCGGTCGGTGATGTCCGCGACGCACAGGTTTCCTACGAATCGCCTTACGGACAGATTGTTTCCGACTGGAAAGACAACGATAAAGAATTTATCATCCGAGTGGAAGTACCGGCAAACAGCAAAGCCTCCGTCTATCTCCCGTCTACCGACACGAAACAAATAACCGAAAGCGGTGTACGATTGGAAGATGTCCCCGGAATCAGTTGCAAACAAGAAGGAAATCGGTATGTCGTGGCAACAACAGGTTCCGGTACTTATACTTTCAAAGTGAAGAAAAATAAATAATGAAGAATACCATGAATACAACAAAAAAGGAAGTTAAAGTCGGACTGATCGGAGTCGGATTGAACACCTATTGGAATCAATTCGAAGGGCTTCTCTCCCGATTGACGGATTACCAAAGAATGATAAAAGAACGTATGTCCGGCTTACAGGCAACCGTGATTGACGGGGGAATGGTAGACAGCCCGGAAAAGGCAGCCCGGACAGCAGAAGTTTTAAAAAGTGAAGACATAGAAATCCTCTTCATCTTTATTTCGACCTATGCCCTTTCCTCAACGATCCTTCCGATCGCCCAGCGCATCAAGATTCCGGTTATCCTGCTCAACATACAACCCGTAGCCGCCATAAATTACGATTATATCAACGGATTAGGCGACCGTGGAAAAATGACCGGCGAATGGCTGGCTCACTGCCAAGCCTGTTCCACTCCGGAATTTGCCTGCGTATTCAACCGTGCCGGCATCAAATACGACATCCTGACCGGTTACCTCGAAGAACCATACGTATGGAACGAAATCGAAAACTGGATCGATGCGGTAAGGGCCGTACAAGGGATGCGTAACAACCGGATGGGTATTCTCGGACACTATTATTGCGGTATGCTGGACGTTTACACCGACATTACCCGGCAATCCTTCACTTTCGGCACTCACATAGAGCTTCTCGAAATGTGCGAACTCAAAGCTTACCGGGATGCTGTAACGGAAGATGAACTAACAGCAAAACGCCTGGAATTATCCATGAAGTTTGAAGTCGACCCGCATTGTGAAGAATACGAATTGGATCGTGCTGCCCGCACCTCTGTCGCACTCGATAAACTGGCCGAAGCCCACAACCTCAGTTCAATGGCCTACTACTACGAAGGTTGGAAAGGAAACGATTATGAAAATATCGTGACTTCCGTAATAGCCGGCAATACCCTGCTTACAGGACGCGGCATCCCGGTAGCAGGCGAGTGCGAAGTAAAGAACGTACAAGCCATGAAGCTCCTTTCTCTTTTAGATGCCGGAGGTTCATTCTCTGAACCGTATGCCATAGACTTCAATGACGATGTTGTTTTATGGGGACATGACGGGCCGGCTCATTTCGCCATTGCTGAGGGAAAGGTCAGCCTCGTACCGCTACCCGTATATCACGGTAAACCGGGCAAAGGATTGTCCATTCAGATGCGCGTCAAACAGGGACCTGTCACTTTTCTTTCCGTATGTGAAAATAATGATGGCGTATTTTTACTTATCGCAGAGGGAGAATCGACCGACGGACCCACCCTGCACATAGGAAACACGAACAGCCGCTACAGGTTCAGTTGCGGAGCCCGCACCTTTATGAACCGATGGAGTAAGGCGGGTCCTTCACACCACTGTGCAATCGGTATCGGACATGTTGCGGATAAACTAAAAAAGATAGCTTTCCTGTTAGACATACCTGTTATCCAGGTTTGTTAAAAGATAAGAAAAAAAGAGAGAGGCTCTTTATCTATCACGATCTTTTAGACACGGATTTCACGGATAAATTATTTTACTTCCGTGTAATCCGTACTTAAATTATGGCTATCAGTATGCAGGATTTTGTTTCGACATACCTCTCAGATAAATACCCTATGCGACATAAGAGAGACCTTATCTTTTATGGTGAGGAGATCCCCAGATAAACACCAGTAGTCGTTTTTATTTCCCAGTAATAATCCTTCGTATCTCGCTCAGCTTATTCAGGGTTTCCAGCGGCGTCAGGTTGTTTACATCCAGATTCTTGATCTCATCCCGCACCTGACTGAGTACCGGATCATCCAATTGGAAGAAGCTGAGCTGATAGCCGTCTGCCGATGAAGCGATCCCTTTTACAGGCTTGCTTTTGATACTGCCTTTGCGTTTTTCCGTGGCAATCCCCTCCTGACGGTTTTCCGTTTCCAACTGTTTCAGGATTTCGTTGGAACGCTTTACGATGCTTTTCGGCATACCCGCCATCTTGGCCACATGGATACCGAAACTGTGTTCACTGCCTCCGGGAACCAGTTTGCGCAAGAAGATCACTTTGTTATTGACCTCCTTCACCGAAACATTGTAGTTCTTGATACGCTTGAAAGAAGCCTCCATCTCGTTCAACTCATGATAATGCGTAGCAAACAATGTCTTCGCACGGGCATTGGGATGTTCGTGGATATATTCGACAATCGCCCAGGCAATAGAAATACCGTCGTATGTGCTTGTCCCGCGTCCCAATTCGTCAAACAGGACAAGACTGCGGGAAGACATGTTGTTGAGGATATCCGAAGCCTCGTTCATCTCCACCATGAAAGTGGATTCTCCGACCGAAATGTTATCCGAAGCTCCCACACGTGTAAATATCTTATCCACAATCCCGATACGAGCGCATTCGGCTGGGACGAAACAACCGATCTGCGCCATCAGCGTAATCAGAGCCGTCTGGCGAAGCAAAGCGGACTTACCGGCCATGTTCGGTCCGGTGATAATGATAATCTGCTGCTTTTCATCGTCCAGATAGACATCATTGGCAATATAAGGTTCACCGATAGGCAATTGTTTTTCAATCACCGGATGGCGGCCAGCCTTAATATCGATCACCTGCGAATCATTCACATCCGGACGGATATAACGGTTGCTTTCAGCCACCTTGGCAAATGAGAGCAGACAGTCCAGACGACCGATCAGGTTCGCATTCATCTGGATAGGCGGAATATATTCGGAAAGACAAAGCACCAGTTCGTTAAAGAGACGGGCTTCCAACGAAAGTATCTTCTCTTCCGCTCCCAATATCTTCTCTTCGTATTCTTTCAGTTCTTCAGTAATATAACGTTCGGCATTCACCAAAGTCTGTTTGCGTATCCATCCGGCAGGAACTTTGTCTTTATAGGCGTTACGCACTTCGATATAATACCCGAAAACATTGTTGAAACCGATTTTAAGGCTCGATATACCCGTCTGTTCTATTTCCCGCTGTTGTACCTTCAAGAGATAATCTTTACCCGAATAAGCGATTGCACGCAACTCGTCAAGCTCGGCGTTCACGCCTGTCGCAATCACGCCGCCCCGGTTCAGCAAGGAAGGCGGATCGTTGTTGATCTCTTTTTCTATCCGGTCACGGATCAGGGCACAGGCATTCAACTGTTCGCCGATACGGCAAAGGCTCGGCTCATCGCTTGCCGTACAAGCCTCCTTGATCGGCTCGATGGCACGAAGAGCGACTTTCAACTGTACCACTTCGCGGGGAGAGACGCGACCGACCGCCACTTTGGAAATAATACGTTCCAAGTCGCCGATCTGTTCCAGTTTCTCTTCCAGCAGCTCCTTCACTTCGGGATGGCGGAAGAAATATTCCACTACGTCCTGACGCTCATGGATCGGTTTCACATCCTTCAAGGGGAACAAGATCCAACGGCGCAACATACGCGACCCCATCGGGGAAACGGTCTTGTCCAGCACATCCAGCAAACTCGTCCCCTCCTCGTTCATCGTGCTGACCAGCTCCAAGCTGCGCACCGTAAACTTATCGAGGCGTACATAGCGGTCTTCTTCGATACGGGAAAGAGAGGTGATATGCGAAATATGGGTGTGTTGCGTCTGATCCAGATAATACAGGATGGCCCCCGAAGCTACGACTCCCAATTTCAAATGCTGGACACCGAAACCTTTCAGGTTCTTCGTTTCGAAATGTTTCAGAAGCCGGTCGTTGGCAGCTTCCGAAGTAAACACCCAGTCATCCAGTTCAAAAATAAAGAACCGAGGACCGAAAGCCTCTTCAAAACGTTTACGGCTACCCCGTTCGACCAATACTTCTTTCGGTGAAAAATTATTCAGCAGTTTATCCACATAATCAACGGTTCCTTCGGCTGTCAGGAACTCGCCGGTAGAGATATCGAGAAATGCAATTCCACAGACATCCTTACCGAAATGAATGGCAGCAAGGAAGTTGTTTTCCTTATGGTTGAGTATATTGTCATTGATAGAAACACCCGGAGTTACCAATTCGGTGATACCGCGTTTCACTAATTTCTTTGTGAGTTTCGGATCTTCCAGCTGGTCGCAGATAGCTACGCGCTTACCGGCACGCACCAGTTTGGGCAGATAGCTGTCCAATGCATGGTGAGGGAAACCGGCCATCTCGATCGTTTGCCCTGGTCCGTTCGCTTTTTTCGTCTGTACGATACCCAGTATTTCGGCTCCGGTCACAGCGTCTTCGCCATACATTTCGTAAAAGTCGCCTACACGGAATAGCAGGATTGCATCAGGATGTTTTGCCTTTATATCGAAATACTGCTTCATTAAAGGTGTTTCCACTATCTTTGCCACTGTTCTTTTCTTTTTATCTGTTCGACTGTACAAAGGTACGATTTTTCATCTTTAAAAACTCAGCCCCACGTTTCCGGTATTGAAAACTGCCTAAAATCCCGGACACCTTGCCATCATTAACAGAAACAGGCAAGCCGAAAACCGACAGATTATCACTTGTTCTGGAAAGAATTAAGAAATTCATCCTGCACAGCCTCTTTTATTTCATTGTCAAGCTGCGGAGTAAGGAAAGAAGCGACAAACGTTTCATCAATATCCACCACCGGACGGAACGCCTCACTCCGGACATAGTTGCTGATGCTTTGCAACAATTGAAGAGAAGCAGGACGTTGGTCGATCTTATTTTCCGTATCTATCGCCAGTACAAGCAACTTGCCCCCATGCAACTTGGCTTCGAATCCGATTCCGAGTTTATGGTTGTGCTGATAAGTATCAATGCTTTGGATGAAAGGAAACAGGGCATTGGGAGCTGTATTCATTTCGATCACTTTCGCATTGCACAAAATATCCCACCATTGCCAGTCCACAAACTCATCCGTTACGAAATCGGCAAACATAGGCTGTTCCTTATGAATCAGACACCCCAACGTAAGAGGTTGCCACTTGAACATGATCGGATTCCAAAAATGATTATGGAAATTTGACTTCCTTCCTTTCACAGCCTCCGGACGAGGCAACAGAACCACGCTTTTGCCAGCTTGCAGATAACGCCGGGCTTCTGCCGTATAGGAGGTCGTAAAGAGCACCTGATCGTCAGACTTCAAAACTTCTTTGACTTGTCTCCGAGGATAAACCCATATATCCCAACTGTTGGCAATCTTCTTGTCCACACAAAGATGTACGGTCAGTTTTTCGTTACTTGTAATCCGGTTCAACGGAAACTCAAACTCACCGAGAGGATAAACGCCATAATTGGAAACTTCCTTACAGCTGATCCGGCCACTATAAAGCGTAGTTCCACGACTGTCCGTCACGTGCCAGCGGACATCAGGACGGCGGAAACGGGAAGGAGAATAATTGTACAACTCGGCTTTGCCACTAAAGATTTCATCATTGAAAAAAGCACGCTTCTGAAAACGTAGCAAAGCTACACTGGGAGCACAAAATTCCCGAAACTTTTCCGGTGTAATGATTCCCTTACTCTTCCAAAAGGCATTGAGAATCCCTACCGGAGCATAACCTTGTCCAGGGAAGTCAATCAAGCTCAACAACTGAAATCCTGATGAAAGTGAACTGCGCAACTGCCCCTCGATCACATCTTTATATTCAATCCGGGTCTGTTGTCCCGACACCCGGAAGAAATCCGCGGCAAGATGCTCCATTCCGTGAGCAGCCAGTGAATCACGATAACGTTCCAGGTTACGTGCCTCCACAGGACCTGTATAAGCTGGAATCTCTCTAAAATCAGGATATACACAACGCTGCCCCGTTTCATGGCTGATGATAGGCTGTCCGGTACCATGTCCGGCATTGATATCCCAGTCAGTCATCGGACGACCTTCGTAGATGGTCACACCTCCTTTATCGGAACGATGGGAGACATAAAACTGTTCCGCCTTAACATGTTTGCGGGCAGTAGATCCACTGAATAGACGGCGGTTATCATGGCTACGTCCGTATTCGGTCAGTTCGTTCAAAAAATCAAAGTCCCCCTCCAGCTCATTCCCGTTACAATATAATAAGAAAGAGGGATGATTCCCATATTCTTTGAGTATAGCTCTGAGTTCGCGGCGGAAGAAATCATTACGTGCCTCATCTCCGGGTTTGGCATCGGCTCCCCACATCGGCATTTCCACTTCCAAATAGACCCCCATCTTGTCGGCCATACGGAAACAGGCGGCAGGCGGACACCATGAATGGAAACGCATATGGTTCATTCCATACGATTTGAGTATGTTGAAAATATGTTCCCATGAAGCATCATCCATAGGAACATGGCCTGTAAGCGGAAACTCGGCATTGTTTACCGTACCACGCAAATGCAAACGATGTCCATTGAGCAAAATATCATCTCCTACAGCACTGACCTCCCTCATACCAAAAGAGAGCTGTTTCCGTTGTTTCACTTCTTCACTTCCGGAGGACAGCAAGGAACACTGCAATTGATACAGATCGGGCGAAAATTCATCCCACAACTTCATCTTCTTGCCCAATACCAATGTTGTTTCCAAATTGATGATTGAATCGGTCGAAGCAACTTCCATCTCCTTCTTCACCTCCAACCCATGTCCGGTCACTTCCAGCAGGGCTTTACCCGTAAAAGGCTTTCCGGTCGTATTCACAAGACTGAGACAAACCGTCACCTGCTGTCGTTTCACATCGGGATAGAGCTGCAGATCATCCATATAAACAGGATCTAAAGCAACAAGTTTCATATCCCCAATCACACCGTTCCAATTAATCTGTGTAAATTCGGTATGAGCATGATCCCATTTATGCGTGTTATACTGATAACGATTGTCGATCATCAAATCTATAATATTTTCCTGTCCAGGCTTCAGATAGCCGGTAAGATCATGTATATGGGGCACACTGATATAATCATTTCTGTTCACCTCCTTCCTTCCACTATAAATGGCAGTCAACCAATGAGCGCGTTCCAAATAGAGATGTATGCGTTTACCATCCCACGATTCAGGGATTTGTACATGCTTACGATACCAAGCCGGTGCCATATATTCATACTTACGCGTCAAGCGGTCATAATATTTGTAAGTCGTACGATTCCCTATATGATATTGATCCGTAATACCGGGCAAAGTAATTGTATCATGCAACTCCCCATCACCACGTATCTCCACGCCGGAACGGCGAAAATCCATGACATCTGTTTCAAATCCCCAACTTCCTGCAAGATCTATCTCTTGTTGGGCAGTCGTCTTTTCGACTTGTAAAAAAAACAATACTACAATTACGGCAACAATTTTAAAATTTATCATAACATAAAGATCCGTTTATACCTAATTTAGACTTTACCTTTGCAAAATTATTGATTTATTTTCTATTTATTTTCGATTTGTCAAACATTAATTTCTAAAAAACCATACATTTGTAAATAGTAAAAACATACATATATACCGAAAAAACATGAAACAGGCAATTCTAATTTCGACCGGCCTTCTGTTAGCTGTTCCTTTCATTCATGCGGAGAAGAATAAGAAACCGAATGTCGTTTTTATCCTTGCAGACGATTTGGGTTATGGCGATCTAAGTTGTTACGGACAAGAAAAGTTCGAGACGCCCAACATCGATAAGCTGGCACAAAGCGGAATGCGCTTTACGCAGTGTTATTCGGGGACAACTGTCAGTGCCCCTTCCCGCTCTTGTCTGCTGACAGGCACGCACAGCGGACATACCCCTGTACGTGGCAACCTCGAACTCGATCCGGAAGGGCAGTTTCCGCTTCCCGACGATGCCCGCACCATCTTCGAAGTAATGAAAGATGCAGGATATAAGACATCCGCTTTCGGCAAATGGGGACTGGGCTATATCGGTTCAACCGGCGATCCTAAAAATCAAGGTTGCGATACTTTCTACGGATACAATTGCCAATTGCTGGCACACAGTTATTACCCCGACCACCTCTGGGACAACGACAAACGAGTGGAACTCGAAGACAACAACCTGAATGTACAGTACGGAATATGAATCCGGACGAACCGTTCTTCATGTGGTATCCGACCATCATTCCGCATGCGGAGCTGATCGTTCCGGAAGACAGCATCATACAGAAATTTCGCGGTATGTACCCGGAAAAGCCTTACAAAGGAACCGAACCGGGCAGCCCGGCTTTCCGCAAGGGAGGTTACTGTTCGCAGTTCCATCCACATGCAACTTTCGCCGCTATGGTCTACCGTCTGGACGTCTATGTCGGGCAGATCATCCAAAAGTTAAAAGACAAAGGTTTATATGATAACACCATCATCATCTTTGCGAGCGATAACGGCCCTCATATGGAAGGGGGCGCCGATCCCGATTTCTTCAACAGCAACGGTATTTATCGCGGATATAAACGGGATCTGTACGAAGGCGGTATCCGTGTCCCGATGATCATTTCCTGGCCCGGACATGTCCAACCGAATACGGAAACCGACTTTATGTGCTCTTTCTGGGATGTATTACCGACCTTCGAAGAAATCATCCATCCGAAAGCCAAACAGAAGGAAATGGACGGCGTCAGCATGCTTCCCCTCCTGGAAAACCGGAAAGGACAGAAGGAACATGAATTCCTGTATTTCGAATTCCAGGAACTGAACGGTCGCCAAGCCGTACGCAAAGGACCGTGGAAATTGGTCCACATGAATATCCGCGGCGACAAGCCCTATTATGAACTGTATAACTTGGCGTCCGACCCGTCGGAACGGCACAATATATTGGACCAGTATCCTGAAAAAGTAGCAGAACTGAAAGATATCATGGTCCGTGAACACAGACCGGACCCGAACTGGCCGCTATTGAAAGAGGAAAAGGCGAAATAATAGGGAAAATTTATAGAAAAGGATGTCAAAATCCAAGACAACCGCATCAAAATTTTCCAAGGTTGTGATCTACATACGAAGTTTTCTGCAAATCTTCTATCACTCTATCACTACAAAAGTTTCAGATATTGATATTCAAGTGTTATAGCAGTGATACAGGATGTTTTCCTGTATCACTGCCTCTATCACTCCTAAAACAGGACATTTTATCATATGATTGGAAACCAACATATTGCTTTCTGTTACTTTTGAAAAAGCATATAAAATAATCGAATAAACAAATGTAAAAACGAATATAATAGGTATTAAATTGGCAAAATACGGTTCTTCATTCCACAAAAGCCCTCTCTTTTTTTAGCAGAAACAAGCTGATAATTCCGTAAACACCCCCATGTTGCCATCCTTTACATCCGGGTGTAGGGAGCCGGTACATCCGGGTGTAAAAGGGG
>NZ_MNQY01000005.1:0-4480 GCF_001915675.1 Parabacteroides sp. merdae-related_45_40
TTAGAGCCTGTTTGAATTTTGTTCGACACTGTTTTGCTGTTTGTTTTCGAGGATATTTATCTGTTTTCATTATCGATGACAATACGAAGGTAGGGCCTCGTTACAGGCAGAAATACGGTTTGGGGAATATCGGCGAAGATCGGTGCGGAAACAGGTAGGAAAAGGCAGAATATAGATGTCATTATGTTTTGAATATCAGTAATTATTTCTTATCTTTATAGGGCGATAAAATGATGGGGATTATGGTGATGAATGAATTCGAAGTCAGGAGTTACGGGGGGCAGGAATTGGCGGTCTTTTACGGTCTGGATTTGATGCCGGCATCGGCAGGGAAACGGTTGTCCAAATGGGTGGGGGAAACCCGGAGCTAAAGACAGAGCTACAGGGTAACGGTTGGAGGAAAGGAAAGAAGATGTTGATTCCCCCTGCAGGTGAGGACGATCGTACAATATCTGGGTGAGCCTTGAAACAAGGGACTTCTGCGTACGAAACAAGGGACTTTGGTGTGTCAAACCATGGAGTTCGGGAGGTGAAAGACCGGACTTCCGGGTGCGAAAGAAGGGATTTTTCTCGTTCCTGTCGTGTTTTTGCCGGTTTAAAGAGGGGCAAGGAAATGAGCTTATATATATATATATTAATATATTTATTTTAAGATGTAGGATTGAACCATAATGAACGGAAAACCTCTGTAAGCTACTTGTAATGAGTTGTTTATATTGTGCTATTGACTGCACCGTTTTTATTTGGAGGTAAAATGTTTGGTTTAAACAGGCTCTAAGATGTTGTTTTTGAGATATAATTATTTCGGCTATCGGATAAAAAGATTAATTTTGTAGCTCAGTGTGATGTTGTTGTCGCATTGAGCTAACTTTAAATTCGGACATTTATGAAATCAAGTCTTCTTATTTCCCTTTGTTTGGTATTTCTTTGTTCTTGTCAGGAACTCCCGATAGAAGAATATGCCGTGATTCCCCAACCGGCGGAAATCGCCTACGCTTCCGGGTTTGTCAAATTGAAGAGCCAGCCCGTTGTCGCCTATCCTTCGGAGCTGGCGAATGAAGCGCAACTCCTTCAATCCTATCTGTCTTCCGACTTTTCAGTCGGAGCCGTATTGAATGAAGGTGGCGGGAAGGCGGATATAACCTTACAGTTGGACCCGACTGTTTTGCCGGATAAAAAGGAAGGCTATGTTTTGGACGCAATATCCGGGAAGGTCATGATAAAAGCCAATTCACCGGCCGGTATCCTGAATGGTGTTCAGACTTTGAGGCAGGTGATCAAAGAAAAAGACGGCAAGTTGATGGTACAGAAGGCGATCGTTACGGACTACCCTGCTTTTTCGTGGCGTGCCTTTATGTTAGACGAAGGTCGTTATTTCAAAGGCAAAGAAGTGGTGAAGCAGCTGTTGGATGAAATGGCAGACCTGAAAATGAATGTCTTCCACTGGCATCTGACCAACGATCAAGGATGGCGTATCGAAATAAAGAAGTATCCGAAGTTGACGGAAATAGGAGCTTTCAGGGATTCTTCCGAAATCAACCATTTTGGGAGTGACGTGTATGACGGTAAACGTCATGGCGGTTTTTATACGCAGGAAGATTTAAAAGAAATTGTGGATTATGCGGCAAAACGCCATATAACGATAATACCGGAGGTGAGTATGCCAGGACATGCCAGTGCAGCTATCGCATCTTATCCCTGGTTAGGGACGAGCGGAAAACAGATAAAAGTGCCGGGGAAATTCGGTGTACATTATGAAGTTTTTAATGTGGCTGATCCTGACGTGATGAAATTCTTGGACGAGGTGACAGATGAGGTAATCGCGATCTTCCCCGGTTCTGTGTTCCATATCGGAGGTGATGAAGTGAAATATGATCAATGGAAAAATTCCCCAGCGATACGTGCTTACATGACCAAACATAATTTGAAGACTCCGGCCGAACTTCAGGTCTATTTTACAAATGAAATATCCAATATGTTGGCAGCCAAGGGCAAGAGAATGATGGGGTGGAATGAAATTACCGGAGATAAACTGCACGAATATCAGTCAGATGCCGATACAGAAGGCGTGAAGCAGGAGTTGGCTTCCGGTACGATCGTCCATTTCTGGAAGGGAGACACGGCTCTTATTAGGAAAACAATAGAAAAGGGATATGATGTCGTGAATTCTTATCATGAATATACCTATTTGGATTATTCATACGAGTCGATTCCTATGGAAAAAGCTTACTCGTTCAATCCTGTACCGGAGGGCCTGACGGATGATCAGAAAAGTAAAGTATTGGGATTAGGATGCCAAATGTGGGGAGAGTTTATCCCGACAGTCGAGAGCATGAATCTGAAAGTCTATCCCCGCTTGGCCGCTTATGCGGAAACAGGGTGGACGGATGCTTCCAACAAGGACTATCAACGTTTTTTGGACAAATTGAATTCCTTTCTACAAAAGTGGAAAACGGAAGGAATTACCTGTGGTCCGGTTCAATAGGAAATCATTGTTAAATAATAAAATAACATCGATCTGGGTTAAACCTTTCGTCCGGCTCCAAGTCTATTATCTAGAAGCGCTTCAAAAACAAATAAGTTTAATATTAATAACAGGTAATTAGTTTATGAAGAAGGTAATAGGATTGTGTTTGGTTCTCTTGATCAGTTCGGTTTCTGTTTTTGCCCAAGATGGCAAACGAGGTGCAAAAAAAGGAGGTGATCCGGCACAACGTTGTGAAAAAATGATTGCTGATCTGAAATTGGATGAGAAACAGGCGGCAGATTTCCGTAAAGTGGAAGCTGAGTTCAGAGATAAGATGAAAGCGGAAAGAAAACAGGCCGATTGGGATCGTCGGAAGATGCGCGAAAAGATGATGAGCTTGCGGGATGATCGGGATGCGGAGATGAAAAAGATACTGACGGAGGATCAGTATAAACAATATCTCGAAAAGCAACGCCTCCAGTCTCCTCGTAAAAGACATGGTCGCAAGGAATGAAAAAATGACTCCCGTCTCATATTGTTTGGAACGGGAGTCATTTTTTATGGGACAAGAATTTATAATGTTTTTACTTTCAGGTTTCTCCAGAGAACCTTGATACCGCCTCCGTCATGGATTTGCAGAGCAATGCGTCCCTGTCCGGCTCCGATCTTTTCATCGTTGATGTTGACCATCTCTTGACCGTTCAACCAAGTTTGGACATTGTCTCCCTGTACTTTGATACGCATGGTATTCCAGTCACCCTCTTTCAGGATATTTTCTTTTTCATCCGGGATTTGGATCAACCAGCCGCGTCCGTATGATTCATAGATGCCGCCAGTGTCATGGCCTTTGGGAGCTACTTCTACCTGCCAGCCGTTTACTTTAACATCCTCTTCGATAAAGGAACGGATGAATACGCCGGAGTTTCCGTCTGCTTCCTGTTTGAATTCAACCGTCAGGTCGAAGTCGTCATAGTAATCGCGTGTAGCCAGATAGCCGTATTTCTTGTCCGGACCGCTTTCACAGATCAGCAAACCATCTTCTACATACCATTTTTCCGTGCCATAGGCTTCCCATCCCTTCAGGTCTGTACCGTTGAATAGCGTCACTTCTTTTGTCTTGCGGGGGAGTTCTTTGATCTTGATGTTACGGAAAGAAGCAGGGTATCCGTGGTCTTGCAGGCAAAGGACACCTTTCTTGGCCAAGCCGTATTCTGGGGCGTTTGCCCATTTACCGCTGTTCTTCTTTGCATACCAATCGTCAGTCCAGGCTTCGAATTCTAGGATTTTGACTCCGTTCAACCAATGTTCTACATGTCCGTTGTCGAATACGATCTTTGAATTGTTCCACTCTCCTTGCGGGTTTACTTTCATTTTTGCCTTGTCGGGGAGGTGCATGGCGTAGTCGACACCCAACTTCTGCCATTCTTCCAGTGGTTCGGGGAAGTTAGGTTCGTCTATTAACTGATATTCCGGTCCCGTGACGTATGGAACTGCGAATTGGGGACGTTCGACTACATGGTATAGCATACCGCTGTTGCCTCCTTTGGACAATTTCCAGTCCCAAGACAATTCGAAGTTCTCATACTGCTTGTCGGTTACGATATAACCACTCGCGTCGCTACCGTCTCCTTTTGCTTGGATGCATCCGTCAACCACATGCCAGGGTTGTGTCAGGGTTGTTCCGTTGTAATCTTTCCAGCCGTTTAATGTTTTGCCGTCGAAGAGGAGTTGCCAGCCGTCTGCGATTTCTTCGGGTGTAAGTGTATTGGGTTCAACACTGGTACACGAAGAAAATAGGGCCAACGATATGGCACAAGTAGACAAAAAGCCGGTGGCTGTCGTTCTTTTCATTACTGATTCCATTCTAGAATTAAGTTTTTAGGTGAATAATTGATATGGTGACAAAGATACATTAACTCGCTCACATACGGATAACTTTGGAGAAAATAATGTAAAGTGTTTGATAGCAAAAGGGATATGTCGTTTTGTACCACATTCTTCCGCAGGGGGCTT
>NZ_MNQY01000119.1:0-50433 GCF_001915675.1 Parabacteroides sp. merdae-related_45_40
ATCATCAAGAAACAAGGCGTTGCCTATATTGATGAAGAGGGAGACTTAGTGACTTCTATCGTAAACGGGAAAGACTGTGTTTTTACCTGTTATGATGCGGACGGAACTTGCAAGTGTGCGGTGGAGAAGGCCTATCGCGAAGGTAAGCTCTCTTTCTATAAACCGGTTTCCTGCCACCTTTACCCGATACGTGTGGAAAAGTACGACACGTTCGAAGCGGTTAATTACAATCGCTGGAGTATCTGCAAAGCCGCAGAGATATTGGGTAAGAAAGAAAAACTCCCGGTCTATAAGTTTCTGAAGGAACCGCTGGTCCGCCGTTTCGGAAAGGACTGGTACGAGGCTCTTGAGGAGATTGCCGGAGAGTGGGAGAAACAGAAGAACGAAGAGTGATTTAAGGCTAAACATAAAAGAGCCATGTATGCGGATGATGCATCATCTGGCGTACATGGCTCTTCGTATGTTTTTATATCCCGTTTTAACTATTGCGTATCAAGTCGGCCGATTTGCCTTCCTCGTTCAGATAGGTTTCGATATGACGTTTCTTTTTGTCTTCGAGAATTTCATTGATGGCGATCAGGATGCCGGTCTCTTCCACCTCCCCGAACTCATGATTGATAGCGGTGCCGAATACACGCATCTTAGGGGAGAGGCTCATATAAGCATTGACCAACGGCGGCACATTGATGCCGAACTTGCGGACTTCTTGGTTCAAGACCTTATAATTGTCCTTGAAGTTGTCATACTTGAAAAGCTCCTGCATTTTTTCTGGATCCGTGCCTGTTTCCAATGGGCAGATCGGAGTGATCAGTTTCTCCGGGTCGGGGAAGTGCATGTTCAGAAAATACAGGATCATGTTGCGGGCTTCGGAATTGTAGGTGTTATACATCGTTACCTTCCCGAAGTAATACTGCAAGCTGGGGTCCACCACGGAAAGAGCCCCCAGGCCATCCCAAAGATTGTCCAATACGAACAATCCTTTCGCGCTGCCACTACGGGTCGACTGGTATTCCAGCGTTACGAACGAACGGCCCAGCTCGACCGTGTACGGTAAATATTCTTTATTGAACTTATCGGAGAAATTGAAAAGGTGGGAAGTTGCTAAAACAGGTTTGCCGGCTTTGTCGAATTTTACATCCGAACCGCAGAGGAAGCGGTAGCCGCCTAAAATCTGTTCGTCTTCAGGGCTCCATACGATAAGCTGGCGGTAAGCGTCGTCCATCGTATCGTATTCGTCGATATCGACCGGAAAGCCGGTCCCGCCTCCGTAATATCGGAAAGCGATTTCCCTGAGTCGCCCGATCTCCTGCATCACGTTGGGAGAGTCGTGGGCTGTGATAATGTATATCTCATTGTTGGATTTGTTGGTCCTCCTCAGCTTCTTGTCCCCGGTCAGTTCAGCTTTCAGGAGAGCACGGTCAATCGGTTTGATGATGTCTTGCATATAATAAAATCAATTATTTCTTTAGATTATAGACGATTTCCTTCACCCACTCAGCCCACTCAGCCGGTTTACGGCTACTGTCGAAAGCTTGCCAAGGAATCGGCTTCCCGAAATGGATGCTGTATGTCTTGTGCTTGCTTTTGAACATCTCGTCGGGCAGGTAGATCATTTCGTAATTCATCTTTATGCCCAATGCTTTCCGCATGTTGGCGAGACGGTAGAAAAAATTGGAGTTACGTCCTTCGAAAAACACCGGTACGATGTCCCGCCGGTATTCCACGGCCTTTTGGATAAACGACTTCTTCCATTCGGTGTCCTGTATCTTCCCGTTTTGTTTGCGTGAGCATAAACCGGCGGGAAATGTGATGATCTGGTTGTCCGAAGCGTATGCCTTTTCGATCAGTTCGGCGTTCTTTTTCCCCTGCGCCCCATGTTTGTTGATAGGGACGAAGATCGACCTCAGGTTAGACAGGTAGAGCAGCAGGTCGTTCACCAGGTAGCGGATCTTCCCGTCGAAACGTCCGCCGATAATGGCCGACAGGCAAATCCCGTCCAGTCCGCCCAGCGGATGGTTGGAAGCGAATATGTACCGCCCTTCGGCAGGAATATTCTCTTCGTTTACCAGTTCCAGATTCAAGTCAAAATATCCGATCAACTCCTGCATGAACGCTACCCCGTCTTTATCGTGATACCGACGGAGGATCTCGTTCAGCTCATCCTGATGAACAGTACGGATCAGATAGTCAACCATAAAACCGGGAATCTTACGGGCAACCGAAGGCGCCTTTTGCCGTAATACCTGTTTGATGTCTATCTGTGTAATACCTTCTTGTATCATTTCACGTAACTCTTACGGGAGGCAAAGATAGAGTTAATAATTAAAAGTCAATGCTTTCGGGAAAAGTTTTTAAGTGTCGGCTACAACAATTCATGTTGTACAGCTGTTCTTACTAATTAGTACGGAACGTGCAAGATATGATGATACGTCTGTGAAAGGGATGTAAGGCGTTAGTTTAAAAATAGATAGAAAGAGAATTGCAATCCTTTGGTAATGCATTTTTAACATTTTAGGCATTCTGTTTTTACCTTTTTTGTGTAAATATTAAATTAAAAGGCGCGTTATTTGTGATATTAAAACGAGAGATTTATTGATATGAGGAAGTCTACGATTTGGTTGCTTGCGGTGGTGATGGCTTTTGCTTTTGCCGGTTTGCTTTTTTTGCAAGTAAAATATGTAAGTATCATACTCAAGAAAAGTAGCGAGCAGTTCAATGAAACAGTCAAACGATCGATGCACCAAGTCTCGAAAAATCTGGAGCTTGATGAAACGGCCCGGTATCTGGAAGAAGATCTCAGCCGTGACGAGGCCAACAATTACCTATACCAGAACGAACAGAGCAGTCTTGGCGGTGGGATCATCACTGAGAAAAAATACAAGATGCAGTTCACTAATGCCGATGGAACTGTAGAACATATCGAGTTTCATAGCGATATCCGGACACGCAAGTTTGAACCGCTTTCTTCGCTGGGCAGCAATAAAGTACCTAACAGCATCGTTAGTACGTCAAAAGATTTGCAGCAAACGCTGAAACGTCGTTACCAGTACCAAAGCGGGTTGTTTAACGAAGTGATCTTGAATATCTTGCATACGGCAAACCTGAAGCCGATCGAAGAAAGGATAGATTTTAAAAAGCTGAATAATTACTTAAAATCAGAATTTGTTAACAACGGATTGAACCTGCCGTTCGTCTTTGCTGTTATTAACAAAGACGGAAAGATCGTCTATCAGAACGGGGATATTCCTCCTGTATCAGACGTGATTCAACAGGTGCTGTTCCCCAACGATCCTCCTTCGAAGCAGAATTACCTGAAAGTGTATTTCCCGACGAAGGGTGATTATATTTCAAGTTCTGTAACATTTATCGTACCGTCAATCATCTTCTCGCTGATACTTTTGGTAACGTTTATCTTTACCATTTATATCGTGTTCCGTCAGAAGCGACTTTCGGAAATGAAGAATGATTTTATCAACAATATGACGCACGAACTGAAGACACCGGTTTCGACCATCTCGCTTGCCGCACAGATGCTGAAGGACTCGGACATCACGAAGAGCCCCGATGTGTTCAAGCATATCTCCGGGGTGATCAACGACGAGACGAAACGATTGGGCTTCCTGGTGGAAAAGGTGCTGCAAATGTCGCTGTTCGAACGCCAGAAAGCAGCCCTCAAGCTGAAGGAGGTGGATGCGAACGATTTACTGGCAAGCGTTGCCAATACATTCGCCCTGAAGGTCGAGAAGTATGACGGCACGATCGACATCGACCTGCAGGCGGAAGATTCGGACATCTACGTGGATGAGATGCACATCACGAACGTACTGTTCAACCTGCTGGACAACGCCGTGAAGTATCGCCGCCTCGAAGTGCCGCTGACACTGATGTGCCGCACCTGGAACGAGAACGGCAAGTTGTTGATATCGATCGAGGACAACGGCATCGGGATCAAGAAAGAATACCTCAAGAAAGTATTCGACCGCTTCTTCCGCGTGCCGACAGGAAACGTACACGACGTGAAAGGGTTCGGACTCGGACTTGCTTACGTCCGTAAAATAGTAGAGGACCATAAAGGTACGATACGTGCCGAAGTGGGAACCGGAAATGTAGGAACAAAATTTATTATTACTTTACCTCTTATAAAAAGTTAGTTATGGAAGAAAAACTAAAAATCTTCTTTTGCGAAGACGACGAAAACCTGGGTATGCTATTAAGAGAATACTTGCAGGCAAAAGGTTATGTGACTGACCTCTTCTCCGATGGAGAAGCCGGTTACAAAGGTTTCACCAAAGGCAAATATGACCTTTGCGTACTTGACGTGATGATGCCGAAAAAAGACGGCTTCACGCTGGCTCAGGAAATCCGTTCTATCAACCCTGATATCCCTGTTATCTTCCTTACGGCCAAGACTATGAAGGAAGATATCCTGGAAGGTTTCAAAATCGGTGCGGATGATTATCTGACGAAACCTTTCAGCATGGAAGAGCTCTTGCTCCGTATCGAAGCGATCCTTCGCCGCGTGAAAGGCAAGAAAATGAAAGATATTCCTTTCTACAAGTTAGGAAACTTCTTGTTCGATACCCAGAAACAGACACTGGCTATCGGCGACAAGGTTACGAAGCTGACAACTAAGGAATGCGAACTTCTGAGTCTCCTTTGTGCACATGCAAATGAAATATTGGAACGTAATTATGCACTGAAGACTATCTGGGTAGACGATAACTACTTCAATGCCCGTAGCATGGATGTATATATCACGAAACTTCGCAAGCTGTTGAAGGATGATCCGGGAATCGAAATCATCAACATTCACGGTAAGGGCTACAAGCTGATCACTCCTTCCGGAGAAGAAGCAGCCCGTGAAGAAGGCATTCAGGTTCTTTAATTAGAGCTTAACAGGACGCAAACTACACGGACAAGCGCAGAGTAACGCAGATGTCATTATCTATAAAGGATAAGTCTGCGTTACTTTGCGCTTTTTCACTATATTTGTGTGCAATTAAATAACGATATGATGAACGATAGACCGCTTATTCTGATTACAAACGATGACGGCGTTGAAGCCAAGGGGATAAAAGAGCTCACCGAGTGCCTCCGGGACCTTGGGGACATTGTGGTTTTCGCTCCCGACGGGCCCCGTTCGGGAATGGCAAGCGCGATCACTTCGCTCGTGCCGATCAAGTATACATTGGTGAGGAAAGAAAAAGGACTGACGGTTTATAGCTGTACCGGGACTCCGGTCGATTGTGTGAAACTGGCCATCAACGAGGTGTTGGAGCGCAAGCCTGACCTGTTGGCCTCCGGGATCAATCATGGTGGCAATCATGCCATCTGCATCCAGTATTCCGGTACGATGGGGGCAGCTGCCGAAGGATGCGTGTTCGGTATTCCTTCGATGGGCGTGTCGCTCTTGGATCATCGTGCGGATGCCGACTTTGCCGAGAGCTGCCGTTTAGGGCGCATGCTTGCACGGCGGATCATAAAAGAAGGATTGCCGCATGGCACTTATCTGAACCTGAACGTTCCCAATGTCCCGAACGTAAAAGGGATGAAGGTATGCCGGCAGGCGGACGGGCGCTGGACCAATGAATTCAAACGGTCGGAAAACGCAGCGGGCGAACCTGTCTTCTGGCTTGCCGGTGCATTCGAGAATGCCAAGCCGATCCATGCCGACAACGACACGTTGGCGCTCGACAGCGGCTACGCCTCGCTTGTTCCTTGCAAGATAGATGTGACGGACTATGATTTTTTAGCTGTGCTAAAAAATCAGTTGAAAGTTGAGAGTTGAAAATTGAAAGTTGGAAATAGATAACGTGAAATTATCCCGGTTCCAGTTTACTTTATTCTCTTGATCTTTGCAACTCTCAACTCTCAACTTTCAACTTTCAACTGAAAAAATATGAAATATTTTTTAATAGCGGGCGAAGCCTCCGGTGATCTGCATGCCTCCAACCTGATGGCAGCACTGAAGAAGCAGGATGCCGAAGCGGATTTTCGTTTCCTGGGCGGCGATCTTATGCAGGCAGTCGGAGGGACGCTGGTGAAACATTACAGGGATATGGCTTTCATGGGCTTTATCCCCGTACTGCTCAATCTCCGTACGATCCTGAACAACATGAAAGCCTGCCAGGAGGAAATCCGGCAGTACAGGCCCGATGTGGTGATCCTGATCGATTATCCGGGGTTCAATTTGAAGATAGCCAAATATGTAAAGACGCAGTTGGGACTGCCTGTCTACTATTATATTTCACCTAAGATATGGGCTTGGAAACAGTATCGTATCAAGGATTTCCGTCGCTACGTGGACCGGATGTTCTGCATCCTGCCTTTCGAAGTGGAGTTTTTCCGCAATCTCGACTATCCGGTGGACTATGTGGGCAATCCTTCGGTCGATTCGGTTGCCTGCTATAGGGAGAAACAGGCGGCCGGACCTGATACATTCCGTGAGGACGAACAGTTGGACGAACGCCCCGTATTGGCGCTGTTGGCAGGCAGCCGCCGTCAGGAGATCAAAGACAACCTTCCGACCATGCTGAAGGTGGCAACCGCCTATCCGGGCCACCAGCCTGTGATTGCCGGTGCTCCCGGCTTGGAACCGGAATATTACAGGCAATATATCGGCGACGCGGATGTGAAGATCGTGTTCGGCAAAACCTATCCTCTCCTCAGTCATAGTGATGCGGCGTTGGTCACATCGGGGACGGCTACGCTTGAGACATCGCTTTTCCGTGTGCCGCAAGTCGTCTGTTATTATGTCGCGGCCGGCCGGCTGGCAAGTTTTATTTTCCGCCATTTCTTCCATACGAAATACATTTCGCTGGTCAATCTGATAGCCGGACGCGAAGTGGTGCAGGAGCTGTTCGGTGTCCGATTTTCGTATGACCAGATACATGATGAGTTAGGACGTGTCTTGAACGATCATGCCTACCGTAGACGCATGCTCGACGGCTATGACGAGATGATCCGCCTGCTTGGAAAACCGGGCGCTTCTCGGCGTACAGCGGAGCTTATCTATCAATCACTGAAGCATTAACATTTTTTGTAAACAGTCTTTGCAGCATTTGCAGAGTGTTTATCATCTTCCTTTTTAGAAAGAAAAATAAACAAATTAGATACATGTTATGAAGACGTTGAAAAGTTTTATGCTATTGGTTGGAATCTTGTTAGGTTCTACAGTTTTTTATTCATGTTTGGATGATGACGACGCTTACAGCGAATTTTGGAGAGATAGTGTCCAGGCTATTGTAACGGTAAAACCATTGAGTGATAATTCTTACTATATGCAGCTCGACGACAGTACGACGCTGTTCCCGACAAACTCATATGTGCCTGAGAATTTGAAAGAAATTCGTGCGTTCGTTGTCTATAAGAACGACGAGAAGAAGACTGAAGGCTATGACCAGTCTGTTCAATTGTTAAGAATGGATACCCTTCTGACCAAACCGATCGCTCCTGACCTGGGATCGGAAAATGATTCCTATTACGGAACGGACATGCTGGCCTTGAATGGCGGTAGCATTTGGTCTAAGAACGGAGTGTGGATCGAGGACGGATATATCACGTTCGATTTCTATATTCAAAGAGGTTACAACGACAATGTCAAGCATTTCCTGAACCTGGTACAGACAAACAGTGCCGATCCGTATGAATTGGAGTTCCGTCATAACGCTTATGGCAATATCGACTCGTCCCTCAGACCTTCGGCCGGCTTGGTGTCCTTCAAGCTGGATAAGTTGCCGAGTACGGAAGGCAAGACGGTGAAGTTGAAGATCAAATATAAATCTTTCGCCTCGAACGACTATAATACCGTCGAGTTGGATTACAAATCAAAAGATACGGGAGATACAGAAGAATAATAACCTTCCCACATAACTTTTATTTTTATCATTTAGTTCAGAGAGAGAGGCATCGGGATGATGCCTTTCTTTTTGTGTACCCTATAGCTTTTGATGTAAAAGGTTATAGGCTTTTTCTTGGAAAGCTATAGATTTTTTTCAGGGATGTGCTATCTTTTTTGCTTTTTCTTGCCGGAAAGATGCAACGTTTCTCCGGGTGCCTTCGTTTATATATATGAAAATGGAAGAAACAAATGTACATCTGATCGAGGAGTGCCGGCGTGGTAACCGGACTGCACAGCTCGCCCTTTACAAGCAATTTGCACAGCGGCTGTATGTCGCCTGTCTGCGTATTGTCGGTAACGTGTCGGAGGCGGAGGAGGCGATGCAGGATTCTTTCCTGAAAATATTCACCCGCCTGGACCAGTATCGGGATGGACAATGTTTCGAAGCATGGATGCACCGTATAGCTGTTCATACAGCCATTGATTACGTGCGCCGACAGACGCCTGACTGGGAAGAACTCTCGGATGACTACACCGAACCCGACGACGACGGGCCGGATGAGGAAGAAATCCGTTATTCGGTTGCCCAAGTGAAGGAAGCCTGCAAGAAACTGCCGGTCGGCTATCGCGTGATCCTCTCGCTCTACCTCTTTGAGGGATATGATATGGAAGAGATTGCCTCTATCCTGAAGATCCGGCCGTCGAGCGTACGCAGCCAGTATCTCCGGGCAAAGCGTAAATTGTTGGACATAATAGCAGCAAATAAAGAAAATGGATAAACTGAAGAATTTCATAGACACGAACCGGGAAGCATTTGAAGACGACCTGTTACCTGAAGGCCACTTCGAACGCTTCGAGCAGAAGCTGGCTGTTCCGCGCAAAAGCCGGGCTACGTTATATAGCCTTTGCGCTTTTGCCGCGGCAGCTTGCATCGCCCTGCTGTTCCTCTTCAAACTGCCGGGTGGCACGCCTTTGCCTACTCAGCCAAGGCAGGTGGTCACAGGCCAGCATGCCTGCGAGGTGAAAGAGGAGATAGAGGAACTTCGTCTCTACTACAATATGCAGATGAGTGATATCATCTCACAGATGCAGGCGATGTACAAACTGCAACAGACTCCCGGAGCGGAGGAACTCTTGAAAGAGACAAAACGTGTCCTGACAGACAATTATATGTTCGAAGAAACGGTCCTTCCGACTCTGCCTTGCTCCAATGCCGGCCTTTATGCCATGAACCTGCATTACAGCACCAGCTTGGAAAGTCTGAACATCATGTTGAAACAGATGGAGAGTATGGAAGATTTCAACAGGAATAGTAAACAATAAACACGTTAATCAACACATAAAACAATTTATCAACACATGAAAACAGCTTATCAACACACCAAGAAGGGACAATCCTGCTTTTTACGGGCCGGTCTGTTGATGCTCCTGGTTTTGTTTTGCAGCGTATCCGGTTGGGCTGCCAAACAGGAAAGCATCAAGAAAAAGGAAATCAACAAAAGCTTCAATGTCGGTAAAAACGACATCTTGCAAGTTGACAACCGTTACGGAAACATTACGGTTACGCATTGGAGCAAGAGCGAAGTCTCCATCCGTGTCGTGATCGAGGCGAAAGCCCGTAATGACGAAAAGGCGCAGGCTATCATCGACCGTGTCAACATACGGATGGAAAAGATGGGCAATACGGTTTCGGCCGTTACAAGCCTGAGGTCGCAAAACGGGAATGGAGGCTCTAACGAATCCTTCACCATCAACTACTATGTCAATATGCCGTCTGAACTGACGTGCGACCTGACACAGAAGTACGGCAATATCATCATGCCGGAAAACAATAAGGGAAAATGCGATCTGCATGTCAAATACGGCAATCTCAATGGCGGTAATTTCACGGGACCTCTCAGCATCGACGTGCAATATGGCAATATGGATATCTCCGATGTCGACAACGCCACTTTGGACCTGGCCTATTGCGGCAAATCCTCTATCCGCAACGGCTCGCAACTGAATATCGACAGCAAGTACTCCAACCTCAGTCTCGGAAATGTCCGGAAGATGAACACTGAAGCCAAATACGGCGACATCCATATTGACAGGCTGGACAACGGCTATATGGAACTGAAGTACGGAAATTGCAAGATCGACGAGCTGAAACAGGGCATCACCGTCGACGAACTGAGCTACAGCACGCTTACCATCAAGGATCTTGCCAGCAACTTCGACAAGGTCAATGTGGATGCCCGCTACGGTAATCTGAACATTTATATCGATGTGAACGCCTCCTTCCGTGTTGTTGCCAACAATATGAAATACGGCAATTGCAAGGTTCAAGGCGGATTCAATATCCAACGTCGTAACCAGGACGAAAACTCGGTCGGTTTCGATAGCCGCGATGACCAAAGGAACAAAAACAACTACACCCTCGATGTCAACAACGGTAAAAACGGCCGTATCAATTTCGAAGGAAACAGTTATAGCAACATAAAGGTGATGGCAAAATAATCCCTGCCGCCCTGTATCGGACAAATGAAAGAAGCCCCGGTATCGCTTGGATACCGGGGCTTTCTTATTTTGATAAAAGGAACGACTGCTTAGTCAAGTTCTTTGATAGTGATGTTACGATACCAAACGTCGTCTCCGTGGTCCTGGAAACCGATGAAACCTTCTTTGTTTTCACCACCGCAGTTCAGCAACAGTTCGTAAGCCAACGGCCATTTGTCTTTGCTGAATTTGCTGTTATCCAACATTTCCTTCCACTGCTGTGTCCACAAATGATATTCAACAACCGGTTCATCGTTCTGATAGTGAACTACCGTACCTTTGTAGCACATGATCTTGCCTTTGTTCCATTCGCCGAACGGTTTAGAGTTCTGAGGCTTAGCCGGGATCATGTCATACAGGGAAGCAGACTGGCGGTTGCCGTCTTTACCCAACTTGGCGTCCGGATGGTTTGCATTGTCGAGTACCTGATATTCAGGAGCAGAGATATAAGAAGGCTGTCCTTCGACTTCCTGGATCATATACAGTACGCCGGAGTTTGAACCTTTACCTACTTTCCATTCGAATTCAAATTCATAGTTTTTGAATTTGTGAGCGAAAACCAAGTCGCCACCATCTTTAGCACCAGCTTCACCTGCACCGGATCCTTTGATATGGATCGTACCGTCTACCACTTCCCAGGCAGCAGGCACATCCGTACGGCCGTAGCCTCTCCATCCATTGAAAGATTTACCGTCGAACAAAGTGACTTTGCCATCGGCATCTTTCGGGAAAGTAGACAGGTCGACAGTAGGCAGATCGTTCATGAGTTTGTATTCAGGAACGGCAGCTTCTGTCTTTGCCTCTTCTGCAGGAGCAGCAGCTTCTTCTGTTTTTTTACCACCGCTACAAGATGTGAAATAACACATCATAATTGCGGCACTTGCTAATAATACTGACTTTTTCATTCTATTTATTTGTTTAAAACTAATTATCTCGGCATATCAGGCAACTTCCAGCCCTGACGATAGTTATGCTTGATCATTTCGGCAGCATACTGTTTTGCATTGACAGGATCTGTCCAGTCTTTTGCAAATGACGGGTGTCCGTCCTTGATTGTGAAACCATCCTTGATACAAGTCTTGATCATTTCGTTATCGCCGATGTTGGTGAACTGCATGTTGTTGCCGTCCCATTTCAATGTACGGTGCAAACCTTGCAGGCGGACTGCCAATACCCCCATCACGATCATTTCGTTGAACGGACCAGCTTCCAAGAAGTTTGATTTTGTCTGTACGCGGTTAGATGCACTTTCTTTACAAGCACGAACCCAGTCCATTTCATGGTTCTTGACGCGACGGCATACTTTTGGTGCGTTAGGAACACGACCGGACAGCAAGAACGGTTGTTGGCCGTAGCAACCGCAAACCAACGTATCTTTTGTTCCGTGGAAGATTGTCAAACCACCACCAGGACCCATCAGTTCTTTACCCTCAGGGAAGCCTTCCGGGCGGTTCGGCATCATACCGCCGTCATACCAGTGCACTTCTACTTCCGGCATAGCCAGTTTTGGCATGTTTTCACGAGCCGGGAAAATGAATTTAACGTGCTGTGCGTTAGGCGCGCAATCACGGAGCAATAGGGTAGAGGAGGCTTCAACGCTTGTAGGATAGCCTAATTTCAATGCTTTAAATGCAGTGTGCATAATGTGGCAGGCCATATCGCCTAAGGCTCCTGTACCGTATGTCCACCATCCGCGCCAGTTCCAAGGGTGGTAGATTTTGTTGAACGGTTTCAATTCTGCCGGACCGGTAAACAAATCCCAGTTCAGGGTAGAAGGAATCTTGTCTGCTTTTTCCGGAGTATTCAAACCCTGCGGCCAGATAGGACGGTCTGTAGCACATTCTACTTTTGTGATGTCACCGATTTCACCGTTCCAGATCCATTCGCAAACCAAGTCGGTTCCTTCAGCAGAAGAACCTTGGTTACCCATCTGGGTTGCTACATTAGTAGAAGCTGCCAGCTTGGTCAGCAAACGAGATTCGTATACTGAATGGGTCAACGGTTTTTGACAGTATACGTGTTTGCCTAATGTCATGGCATCAGCCGTGATCATGGCATGAGTATGATCGGCAGTTGCGATGATGACAGCATCGATGGATTTACCCATTTCGTCATACATCTTACGATAATCCCAATATTTTTTTGCATTCGGATGTTCTTCAAAAGTGCCTTTTGCATACTTCCAGTCAACATCGCAGAGTGCTACGATATTTTCTGTGTTCTTTACATTATTAATGTTGGCATGTCCCATACCGCCGATACCGACAGCGGCAATGTTCAACTTATCAGTCGGAGCTACATATCCGTGAGATTTTCCCAGGATGGAACCCGGAACGATTGAGAAAGCTGCAGCAGCTGCGGCTCCTCTTTGAAGAAATGATCTTCTTGAAATGTTCGACATAGTAATAATTTTTTATAGATTAGCACTTAATTATAATATTCGATGTGATTTCTTGTCTTATAAAAACACAAACTGGCACAAATATAGCCAATGCAGAAGTAACGGCAAGTCTTCCTTTCGGCTTTCTTCTTTAAAATAGTTTTTTTTAACAGAGGTTATAGATAAAGTCTATTTTTCCATAAATAATATCTATGCTTTTAGGGGAAAACATTTTGACGCTTTCCCTATATTTGTATAGAAAGAAAACTTATTCATCCAATCTCTTGTTATTAAAGTACGATACCGATATGAAAAGGGAGCCTGTATACATACGAATATATCATTTTTATCTGGAAGGATTTCGCGAAATGAAGCTGGGTAAGACGTTGTGGCTAATCATATTGGTCAAGCTCTTCATCATGTTTTTTATCTTAAAACTGTTTTTCTTTCCTAATTATTTAGGAAAGTTGGATGGAGATTCGGCTAAGGAAGAACACGTTTCGGGTGAATTGATCAATAGAGCAATTACTCCTTAAATTATATAATTTATGATCGCAAGCATTGACACATCTTTGATTGACTGGTCAAGAGCGCAATTCGCTCTCACTGCCATGTATCATTGGCTGTTCGTGCCCCTGACACTGGGGCTCGGCGTTATACAGGCCATCATGGAGACCATCTATTACAAAACAGGTAACGAGTTCTGGAAAAAGACAGCGCAGTTCTGGATGAAACTGTTTGGTATTAACTTCGCTATCGGTGTTGCCACCGGGCTGATCCTCGAATTCGAATTCGGAACGAACTGGTCTAACTACAGTTGGTTTGTAGGAGACATCTTCGGAGCTCCCCTTGCTATCGAAGGAATTCTGGCGTTCTTTATGGAAGCGACTTTTATAGCCGTGATGTTTTTCGGTTGGGACAAGGTGAGCAAACGCTTCCACTTGGCTTCCACCTGGCTGACGATCATAGGAGCAACTCTTTCCGCCCTTTGGATCCTGATCGCCAATGCGTGGATGCAATATCCGGTAGGTATGCATTTTAATCCGGACACTGTGCGCAACGAGATGTTCGATTTCTGGGCGGTGGCCTTATCTCCTGTCGCCATCAACAAATTCTTCCATACCGTACTTTCCGGATGGATCGTGGGAGCCGTCTTCGTGATGGGTGTCAGCAGTTGGTATCTGTTGAAAAAGCGGGAGACGGAGTTCTCGCTCGAAAGCATCAAGGTCGGTGCGATTTTCGGACTGGTCGCTTCCATACTTATTGTATGGACGGGTGATGGTTCGGCTTACCAGGTCGCCCAGAAACAGCCGATGAAGTTGGCTGCGATGGAGGGCTTGTACGAAGGGGGCAACGGAACAGGTCTGGTTGCCATCGGCCTGCTGAATCCCGACAAGACGAGTTATAAAGATAATGTAAATCCTTTCATCTTCGATATCAAGATTCCGAAACTGCTCTCCTTCCTTGCCGAACGCGATGTAGATGCATACGTTCCCGGCATCGTCAACCTGATAGAAGGCGGTTATACGACCAATAAAGGAACGGTTGCCCTTTCTGCTGCCGAGAAGATCGAGAAGGGGAGGATTGCCATCCAAGCTCTTGCTGATTATCGCAAGGCGGTAAAGGACAAAGACCAGGTGGCTGCGGAGCAAGCCCGTAGCCTGTTGGACGAGAACTTCGCTTATTTCGGATACGGGTACATTAAAGATCCTGCCGACCTGGTTCCTCATGTCGGCCTCACTTTCTATTCATTCCGCGTCATGGTGCTCCTGGGCGGATATTTTATTCTGCTATTCATCGTTGCTTTGATCTGGAGCAAAAAGAACAAGTTTGCCGATGCCCGCTGGTTGCAATGGGCGAGCCTGTGGACGATTCCTCTGGCCTACATCGCCGGGCAGGCGGGGTGGATCGTGGCCGAAGTGGGACGTCAGCCGTGGGCTATCCAGGACATCCTGCCGACAGGCGCATCCGTGTCCAAGCTGGCCACTTCATCGGTACAGACGACCTTCTTCGTCTTCCTGTTTCTCTTTACCGTCCTGCTTATCGCGGAGATCGGTATTATGGTGAAGGCGATCAAGAAAGGACCTTCGGTGAATTAAGAATTATGAATTAAGAATTAAGAAATGAGTGTTATGGATAGTACATATATATTGTTACAGCATTACTGGTGGTTCCTTGTTTCCCTCTTAGGAGCGCTATTGGTTTTCCTGCTTTTCGTACAAGGCGGACAGTCCTTGCTTTTCACGATCGGCAAAACAGAATTGCAACAAAAGATGTTGCTGAACTCGACCGGACGCAAATGGGAGTTTACGTTTACGACCCTGGTCACTTTCGGAGGTGCGTTCTTCGCCTCTTTCCCGTTATTCTATTCGACCAGTTTCGGCGGAGCCTACTGGGTGTGGATGCTGATACTGGCTTGCTTCGTTCTGCAGGCCGTATCGTATGAATACCAGTCGAAGAAGGGGAATCTCCTGGGCAAAAAGACGTATCAGGTATTCCTGCTGTTGAACGGCATCTTGGGCCCGATCCTGTTGGGTACGGCTGTCGGTACGTTTTTTAGCGGAGCCGAGTTTGTCGTCAACAAAGGACAGCTGACCGATGTCGCGATGCCGGTGATCTCCACCTGGGCGACCCCCTGGCACGGACTTGAGGCTGCTTTCGTGTTCTGGAACGTATGTCTCGGACTGGCGGTGTTCTTCCTGGCACGCATCCAGGCATTGCTTTATTTCATCAACAATATCGACGATGCCGAGATTGTGAAACGCAGCCGCAAGCATTTGCTGATCGAGACGGTGCTGTTCCTTGTCTTCTTCCTTGTCTTCCTGGTGCATCTGTTGCTTGCCGACGGGTTTGCTGTCGATCCGGAGACAAAAGAGGTGTATATGCAGCCCTATAAATACTTTATGAACCTGGTCGAGATGCCTGCCGTATCGGTCGTGCTGTTGGCGGGCGTGGCCGGTGTCTTGTATGGCATTGCCCGTACGATCTTGTCAGGGACATGGAAAAAGGGCATCTGGTTCTGCGGGACAGGCACGGTACTCACGGTGCTGGCGCTGCTGCTTTGCGCCGGTTGGAACAATACGGCTTATTATCCTTCGGTAGCCGACCTGCAAAGTTCGCTGACGATCGCCAACAGTTGCTCCAGTCCGTTCACATTGGAAGTGATGAGTTATGTCTCCATCCTCGTGCCTTTCGTCTTAGGCTATATTTTCTATGCCTGGCGTGCGTTGGATCTGCGGAAGATCAGCGGGGAGGAAATGCAGGAGAAAGACACGCATGCCTATTGATGCGATGCTACAGGCTGGTCCCATAAAACAAAGGAAACGGCGAAGCTCACGCTTGGCCGTTTCTACATTTAACCGTTTTAAACAAAAAGAAAAAGTTAGTTAAGGCTTAGATGAAAATATCTTAAGTCTTTTCTACTGACTCTAAATAGCTTCCATAAGGACAGCAAACAAATATATGGAATACCTGTGACCCTCGGAACAATCTCCCCGCTTTTTTTGTTATTTTTCACAGTACGCCAATGCTTTTGTATTATCTTTACACCCGAATTATCCGAAGGACCTTATGGCAGAATTTAACATAAACATATTGGGATGCGGTTCGGCGTTACCTACCACGCGGCATCTGGCAACATCACAGATCGTAGATTTACGAGACAAATTGTATATGATTGATTGTGGGGAAGGTACCCAAGTGCAGATGCGGCGGATGCGCGTCCGTTTCGGCCGTCTCGCCCATATCTTCATCTCGCATTTGCATGGCGACCACTGCTTCGGTCTGCCGGGACTGATCTCCACACTCGGCATGCTGGGACGCACCGGCGAGCTGGTCGTGCACGGTCCGAAGGAGGTCGAGACTTACCTGCGTCCCGTGATGGATTTGTTCTGCCGGGGCATGGAGTTCGAAGTGCGTTTCAATCCTGTCGATACCCGCAGCCATTCGTTGGTGATGGAAGACCGTTCGCTGTCGGTCTACTCCATCCCGCTGAAGCACCGGATTCCCACCTGCGGCTATCTCTTTGCCGAGAAACCGAAGGAGGCGCATATCATCCGCGAGATGACGGATTTCTATCAGGTTCCCGTCCGTTGCATGAAAGATATCAAGCAGGGGCAGGACTATGTCACGCCCGAAGGCGAGGTCGTTCCCAATTCCCGCCTGACGCGTCCGGCTACTCCTCCCAAGCGTTATGCGTTCTGTTCCGATACGGCCTATAACCGCTCGATCATCCCGATTATCGAAGGGGCGGACCTGCTCTATCATGAAGCGACTTTTGCCGAATGCGATCTCGCCCGTGCCAAAGAAACCTTCCATTCCACCGCACGTCAGGCAGCGGAGATCGCCCGTGATGCCCATGTGAAACGCCTCGTCATCGGTCACTATTCCGCCCGCTACGAAGACCTGTCCGAACTTCACCGGGAAGCCGAAGCGGTATTCCCCGGCACGATATTGGGAAATGAAGGAACGGTGATACCGGTTTAATCGAAAAAGAGGTGCCGCAGGAAGGTGTGTCGAAACATGGAATGGCCATCGATCATTAATAATACAGAACTTTGTGTATTATCCCAAAAAATATTCCTACATTTGTACGATCTTAGGGTTTGGTATATGAAGGTATTGATTACATTCGTTTTGTTGCTGGCTGCATGGGCCGGTTGTCCGCTTGAGGTGATGGCACAACAAGCGAATACGACCGTGTCCCGGACGACCGTCGCCAAAGACAAAGAACCGGATTCGGTTGAGATCAGCGCCTATGATAACAAGATCGTCGTCGAGAATGCTCCGGCCGGTAGCAAGCTCGAAGTCTACAGCGTGGTAGGCATCCGGGTGAAAGAGATACCGATGAAGCAACCCTCCGGCGAATATACGGTGGACCTTGCCAAGGGTTACTACATCGTCCGCATCGGCGACACGGTCCGTAAAGTGTCCATCCGCTAACACCCGTTCAGGCTCCCCATAAAGACATCCCCGTCGCGTATGCAATCAGCGCCCATCCCACGAAGGAGGAGGCTTGTCCCGTGCCGTTTGTCCGTACTCCGAGAGTGTCAAGAGGGCTCCTATACATCCCAGCACCACCTCCGAACGGTCCGCCCACAGGGCCATTATCCCGAGGGCGGCCAGATACAATGCCAATGCTGTCCGAAGGCGTATCGTCCGGCACATCGTCCGGCAACTTGCCCGGTATCGGGCGAGGCGGCTTTTCATTCTTCTCATCCGTTTTCTTCTTTTTCAGGTTCAACAAGAAGCCCAACAAGGCTCTGATAAATTCAAGGATTTGTTTTAGTTTGTTCATGATGGGATTTATGAATTATGATTTATGATTTAATTGTCCATTGTTCATTGTCCATTGAAACAGTTCCAGTTGTTTCCCGATCTCTGCTTCGAGCGCGATGATGTTGCGGCGGTAGAGGTCGCGGTTGTCACCGTTTTGTTCGCTGATGTAGGGGCTGTAGGCGATCTCCTTGGCGTAGGCTTCGGGCTGGAAGCTGAAATGGTAGGCGCGGGGATAGGCGGAACGGATCAGGCGGGCGAAGTCGAGGAAAGAGAGGTGTGTGGCTTCGTAATGCCTGAAATGGTGCGTGCCGTAGGCCGTCTCGAACGTGGCCCGCTGTCCGTGCCAATACGCGTTGGAAGCGCCGTACCCCATCAGTCCGAAGAAATTATGATGTTCCGTCGCAAGCATGGAGGTTCCCCATCCGCTTTCGAGCGCACCCTGTGCGAGGATGATCCTGGCGTTCATGCCGAACAGCTTTTCCGCTTCGGCGGCAGCCTCCCGGCAAGTATGTAAAAAGTTGATCTTTTTATCCATTATATATCGGTATTTATTTGTATTTCAGATTGATAATGACTATATTTACATATTATAATCAAGAAGAAAAACGATGGAAAATTCACTGAATCAAAACAAAGTATGGGGATGGGGCGAACTGGCCCTGATGTACTTCCCGAATATCTCGCAGAAGAGCGCGACCATGCAATTGTTGAAATGGATACGCGTCAGCGACGAGCTGGTCGGTCAACTGGAAAAATCGGGCTGGCATCCTGGCAAGAAATACCTCACCCCCAGACAAAAGGATTACATTGTGGGACATCTCGGAGAACCCTGAAGAGTTGAAAGGTGAAAGTTGAAAGGTGAAAGGTGAAAGTTGAAAGTTATTTGTACGAACGCGAAGCATCACTTTCAACTTTCAACTCTCAACTTTCACCTCTCAAAGTTCTCCCGGGCGGTCATCTTCGCCCCCTGCGCTGCCCTCGTCTGGAGCACCGGAAGCGATCTTCTCGAACGTGTAGTTCTTGATCGCATCTTTCAGCAGCTTGCCGGGGCGGAAGACGATGCGGCGGCTTTTGATAAGCGCATGGCTGAACTCCTTCTCGGTCAGCGTGCCGGTGCTGCCGAACTGCAACTGGAAGCTACCGAGCTCGCCTACTTTGACAACCTCGCCTTTGCCGAGGTTGCGGCGCATCACGTTGACCAATTCGTCGAGGATCAGTTTCACATCGCCCGAAGAGGCGGTGGACTGGGCCGAGATCAGGTCGCACAATTCATACACGTCGCACGTGCCGGTCGTATTGGCACTGGCGTAATACAGTTTCGAACCTTCGGCAGCATCTTTGCGCATGTCTTTGCGCAGGACCAATTTGTACTTTGCTGGCATAACATCAGGATTTTTAGGTAAAACATTTGTTTCTTAATCACATAACAAAGATACAACCGCCCCTGTCGTCCCTGCGGAATGTGGCGGAACGGTGTGGCAAGAGGGGGAGGAGAGGGGAAAAACGGGGAAAGCCGGGGAAAGCCGGCAAGTATGCTTGGCTTTGATATAAAAAAAACTATACCCCACAGGGCAAAACCCTATACCTTTTTTCCGTGGAAGCTATGGCTTTTGGGGGGAAAAGGTATAGGGTTTTTCTCTTTCTGAAATCGGCTGCGGAGGGAAAAGGACAATTTGACCGCGATATTTTCCCTACACTTTTTGGGGGGTGACGGGCTTGTTTTTCTGATACTCACCGTGGCTTATTCTCTTGATGAACAGAGGGTTCAGCTTATAAATGAGGCGTCTGACCAGCCTTTTGTCCATCCCTTCCGCCTCACCGATGGTGTAAGCTTCAGCCAGGGTGAAGCGCTCCGGCAATTTCTCCAGCAGGATGCGTCCCTTGCGGGGGCAGGACAGTTCGGGAGCGCTTTCGTTGTGGCGCAGCTGCGTCAGGAGCAGGCGGCTGTGTTCGAGGCAAGTCTCGACGATGGCGAGCGCAGCCTTGAAATGCTCTTCGGTGCAATACTGCGAGTCCATCCCGTAGCCCTCCTTGCCGCATCGGGTGGCGGTGAAGATCATGCAGAGGCGGAAGGCGATCAGCCCGTGGCGTTTGATGACGCTGAGAAACTCCTCGTCGCCGAACAGGTCCGCTTCATGCAGCCATTTCTTGAAACACTGGTTCAGCCGGGCCCACTGCGACAGCGTCAGGCATACCTGCAACGGGCGCCGGCGAAGCGTCTTGGCGATGTTCATCAGTTGTTCGGAGAGTTCCGACAGCTTCTTCGGCATATCCATCTTGTCGCCTTCGGGCGAGACATCCTGCCAGACCGCCTCGCTGCGGCACGTATAGAGCAGCAGGCGGCTCAGGAGTCCGCTCTCGCTGTCGGGGATCAGGCGGGAGAACTGTCCCGGTGTCCCGGAGAGCAGCAGGGCGAGCCGTGGAGAGTCGATGCGGATCATCTCGTTGTCCGTCTTGCGCGACGAAGAGACCGGTTCGTGATGGAACGCCTTGCGGAGCAGGTCGTCAAACATCCCGTAGTCCTGTTTGCTGGCCGATAGGATCGTGTCGATTTCGCTGTCAGCCATCAGCCCGCCGATGTTGCCGTTGTCGCGCAGGTGGACAAGCATCTTGGCTTTGGTGACCTGCGTCGGGATGTTGAGGTAGGCCTTGGCGGCAGGTTTCGGAGCATCCTTTACCACGACGGAGCGGTGCTTCTGGTGTGCCTCCGCCTTCTTCTGCTCCCATTCTTCCAGGGCTTGCATATATTCGGCTTCGGCCTGTCCCGTTTCCGTCTTGATCAGTTCTTCGTACAAGTCGGCCAAATGGCGCATGTCGTTGATGCACCCCTTGCCGTTGGCCGCGGGAGCCACCTCGACGGTGAAAATGTGGGGGAACACCCGTTTGCGGTGATATTTGCCGGACACTTCGGGGAGGCAGGCGCTTGCCACCGTGCATGCTCCGAGGAGCGCCATGTCGCGCTCGCGGTGCTGGGGATAGAAGGCGACCGCTTCGCGGAACAGATCGGGAAGCCATCCGTACACCTCGTCGGGAATGAGCGGGGTCCGCTCGCGCAGGACTTCGCCGCTTGTCTCGATTTCTTCCGTCTCTAAGGGATGTCGGGTTTTGAAAACTGTAGGGGAAATTTCGCGGTCAATTTGTCCT
Organism: Parabacteroides sp. merdae-related_45_40; assembly: GCF_001915675.1. Taxonomy (NCBI): domain Bacteria; kingdom Pseudomonadati; phylum Bacteroidota; class Bacteroidia; order Bacteroidales; family Tannerellaceae; genus Parabacteroides; species Parabacteroides sp. merdae-related_45_40. The sequence goes on from NZ_MNQY01000119.1 coordinate 21,180, forward strand.
TTTGCTCCGCCATAGGTCGCATGCTCGTTCATATTTCCTTGATAAGCAGAATGTAACGCCTGTTCGATCTCTGTCGCCGTGAAGTCTGCCGCTTGCAGGCGCAGCGTGCAGCATGCGGCTGTTTCGGTGTACGAAAAGCCCCTCCGGTTTGCCTCGCAGCCGAGGCGGTAGACCGTCTGGTTACGCGCTCCTGCCAACGGCGGGATGCGGTCGAGGAAACGTGCGACAAACGCGTCGACACCCTTTTCGGCCGACTGCTTTTCGGGGATGTGGAAGACTTCCGCGTCCGGATTGTAGTACGCCTCCCCGTCGTCGCCCACGTAGCAGCAACGGCTGATGTCCTTGCACTTGGCATCGCTTGCCACACCGCCTGCCTTCTCGAAGAAGGCGGCGACAAGGGGATAGGCTTCGCCGTGGCGTTCCGCCGGGCAGTCTACGCGTACGAAGACCTTCAGCCCTTCTCCGCCGGGACTGACGAACATCGCCAGCGTGGAGCTCAGCGCCCGGAAGGTGAGGATCAGTGCCGGCAGGTCCTTCACATGGTCGAAATCCAGTCCGACGACCTGGCTGTATGTTTCGATCGCACTCGCCTTATGTCCGCCCTTGAATACCCCCGAAGGGGTGAACCCCGGCAATCCGCCCTTCAGCTTCCGGGCTTCTTCGGCACGCCCTTCCGCCAGTGCGGTGCGGTAGGCGAGGATCTCATTTTTCCAGCGGCGGCGCCGGATCAGGATGATGATTTCTTCAAGAGTTAAGACTTTGCACTCTGTCCGGAACAGGCTGGCGTAAAAAGATACATGTACTTGTTTTTCCATGATATTATTAATTTAAGGCAAAATGGATTGCCGGTTTGTTTATGCGACAAAGGTAAGCTTATCCCAGTGTGCAGGCAACTATGCCAAAAGCGGATTTTTGAAATATATAATACTGGTTGTTAGGTGTATATGAATTTTGTTTTTGACGGAGCATATTGCTTTTTAACATTTTTATTTAGAATAAATTAACTGTTTGTCCGTTCTCTCTTCTCTTTTGAATAATAATAGGTGGCCAACGTCTTGACCACGACGCTGAAGTTGAAGATGACCTGCATGGCCTTGAATAGCCCGGCTGCCTTTTCCGTGTTTTTCTCAAATTCAGGGAGGTAGCGTATTCCGCTGAAATACTCGGCAAGTGTGCGTGCGTCGTCTACCTTTATCTGTATTTCTTCGATCCCTCCGACCTTTTGGAGCAGTTTGCGTATGCGTCCTTGACAGGCGCGGATGGCGTCGGTCGTGTAACGTGTCGTTTTGACTCCCTCTATCTGTTTAGACTTGAGGATTTCCAGGCGGGTGTACAATTCTGCTATTTCTTGTGCTTCTTTTGAAAGCTTCTGTTTTTTTTCATGATGAATTTTTTTATAAGATGGATAATATAAATGATGATTATCATCTGTTTTTAATAAATAACGAAGCCCCGGCAGTTTTCGTACTGCTGGGGCTTGTTTTTTTGTATGCCTTCGTCCTTCGCAGGGGAAAGGCAACTTGAACTTTAATTTCAATATACTTTAGTATTATTAATATTAAATCCGGTTGCTTGTTCGCCTCTCGCAGGTTAGTTGCCGTTTTACGGTACGCAACCGAAGAATTATTTGATTATAAAATGTCATTTGTATAAGGGTGGTCTAATAACCACCCTTACGATAGTATTGTTCAGTCTCGATTACTTGATGATAGCTTTAACAGCTTCTTCACCTTCTACAGCTACAACTACTACACCTGCCGGAGCAGCGATTGTTGCATTGTCAGAAGTGATAACCGTGTTAGCTACAACCTGGCCTAAGATGTTGCTTACAACAACTTTCTTACCGGCAGCACCAGCGATCGTTACGTTGCCTTCGCCAGCGATAACTGTTACTTCAGATGTGGCGATTTCTTCGTTGTCGGTAGCCATATCGTCAGCAGAACCCTTTTCGATGTTGAAGATAAGAGCGTTGTCACCGCCTGTCTTTGCTTCTTCGAATTCAGATTCTTCAGGATCAGATAATACCAAGCAGTTGTTCTGGTTCTTCAACCATGCTGCTTTTGACGGAGCGATGTCTTTGTTACCTTTGTTAGATTCGATCAAGAATGCGCGATCTTCTTCAACTTCGTTAGCAGCCTTGGCCGGATCGATGTAACGGAATGACCAAGTATAGTTGTGGTGAGTGTCTTCCGTAACAGCAACCTTCAGATTGATGCCTTTGACAACTTTCTTAATGTCTTCCATGCTCAAGTCTTTAGTTGCAACGTTTTCGAAATGTTCACCCAAGATATACAGAACGCTATCCTGTTCAACGGCATCAACAAAACCTACGCGATGGTATTTACCGAAGTGATACAGTTCTTCACCCTTGACAACATCCTTGGCTTCTACAGAGTCAGCGAAGCTTACCAACAGTTTGTAACGGTTGAAACCAGGAACGGCAGGAGTTGCATGGATACAATCTTCCGGACCGCAAGGTTCACCATTGGCATTCATATGCTTGTGGTTGGTTGCGTCACAAGGTTTTCCTTCAGTTCCTTTGTTTTCTGTTTCACTTACATATACCAAATACTGCGGCTTAATCTGATACTGAGCAGATTTTCCGATATTGAACGGACGGACATTGAATGACAGACCTGCTTTGGCAATATTCTTTGCTCCAATGCCTAAATAGTCCATATCTTCACGCATGAAGTTCTTGTTGGTTTCATCCATCAGATAATCGCCGACATAAGCTTCTTTGAACTTCAACAGTTTAGTAGCATCTTCGTTACCTTCTACAGCTCCATCCAATTCAACGTGGTTGAAACGACGATACAGAGGTTGGTCAGCCAAACCGATTCTGAAAGCAGAAGTTCTTACTTCTTCAATAACCTGTTCCTGAAGTAAAGCTTTCAAGCTCTGGTCTGCAACACCTAATTTGTTGTTGAAAGAAAGAACATTTCCTTTGTTGTCCTTATTTACATCGTCTGCATCGATAAATGCATAGTAGCAACCCTTTTCTGTTTCGTTGTTTTCTTTGAAATAGAATGTAGCCGGAGCTAAGTTCTCTGTCAAGACATAGCGGTTTTCTTTGCCGACAGCGATCATGTTCTTACCAGCTTTGATCTGATAAGTAGCTCTTTCAAGCTGAGCCAGACCTTCGATTCTTGCCTGTACTGTTGCATCTACTGTGTAACCGTAAGCTACAGTCTTGTTGTTATTTTGCTTAACCAGTTCAAAGAAAGTAGCTTCTTCCTGCAATGCGTTCAAAGTTGTGTCTCCTTCAACCTGTGCGATGTATTTGTCCATTGTGTACGGGTTGAAGTAGTTGAATGCATAGTTTGTGATCATCAATTCATCATCAGTCAAATATTTGTATCCTAAATATTTGTCACCCAAAATGTTTTTGTCTGTAATCTTTGTGATGACCAAAGAGTCGGAAGACAAAGCCTTGCAATAATACAGTTTAGAACCTTCTGCCTGAGTCAACTGCCAAGAAGCACCGTTTTTCAGAACCTTGTCCGTTGTATTATAAGTCGGGTTCTTCAATGACGGATATTCACGGTTTGTAACATTTACCGGAGAAGTAGACAAGAAATATTCAGAAGTCTTAGTCTTCAAAACAACCCACTGGTAAGCCGGCATGTGCATTACGTTCTGTTCTGCTTTATCAACAGTTACCCATTCTGAAGCTGCACCATCAACATGGATCGGAGATGCCAGATATTTGTTAGTTTCTGCATTCTGGATTACATACAGACCGTCTTCCAAAGAAACCTTGTCTGTACCAGCCTGAACACAACCGGTGAAGCCTAAAGTGATATCTGTTTCTTTTACGTCAGCGATAGTTACGATACGAATTTCATCTGCTTTAACCAGGTCTTGAACTGTAACATAGTTTTTAGCAGTCTTATTATTTGTGATAATCGTTTTGTTTCCTGCTGTAGCTAACGCTTTCTTCCAATCTTTAACAGATGCGCTTAAGCGAGTTGCCTGCTTAACTTGGATTACCAAAGAGTCGTGAGACGGGAAATAAGTAAACAAGAACTTACCTTGATCAGCCAAATCCGTACTCAAAGCCTTTTTGTAATTAAATGCCAAGAATTTATCGCTGTTTACATTCGTATAAGCAGTATCGACATGCAGATACTGGTTATCAGCTTTTCTTGTTACATTAACAAAAGATCCGTCCTTAGTATCTTTAGCGATGAAAGCGACATCACTGAACGGGTTTTCCAAAGATGTGTTGTTGCGATCCGGATTGAATGTCAATTTAACGCCGTTAGCTGCATCCTGAATACCTAATTTAGTGTTGATTTGCTTTGCATTCAAAGCGATTCCGTCAGCTTCTACCAAAGTGAATGTGGCAAATTTAGCTCCTGAAATATCAGTGGCCTTACCACCAGCTTTCTTCAAACGTACATTAGAGCCCTCTAAAACTAAGCCGACAACAGAGTCTTCTTGGAAATAAGAATACAACGGTCTGTTAGTTTCCAAAGCATTAGCATATGTTCCAGAGAATGCCCAACCTGCAATTTCACCTCCAACAAATGAGTTCTTGGTTGTTTGCATTGCATTTTTAGCGAAATCATCCATTGTTACAGACAATAAAGCTTCAGCACCTTTGTTTACGAAGTCATAAATAGGAGCTTTTCCTTGATTTTCAACAGTAACAGTTGTGCACCACAATGTGCTTGCAACGTTATCTGCTGTAACATTATCAACTGTAACCAGTTCTCCCTTCGTATTCACTGCCAAGTAGAGGTTACCAGTCTTCAATTGATACAGTCCATCATTTGTTCCTTCAATTAAAGAGGGAACATTGTTTCCTGCAAAAGCACTTGTTGCCCCAAACAGTGCAACTCCTGCTAAAAGAGTAGAAAACTTTTTGTTCATAATTCTAAAATGTTTAATTAATAAATAGTATATCTGTTTGTTTCTTCTATGTACTCAAACCTCTTGTTTTACAAGAGTTAACCAAAATCCTGTATAATGACTAATGAAAACGTACGTTTTAATTAGTCATTTTTGGGGAGCAGTCGGAAGGCTTCGTATCGGAAAGTCGGTTTTTTGTACGCGTTAAGCTATCTAATTGATAAGAAAGAATATAGAAAAGGAAAATTTATTGGGAGAAAGGATTGCAGGTTTAAAAAGTAGTTGTATTTTTGTAGCTGAAAAGTGGCGAAAAAAAACGTACGTTTTCATTAGCCATTCTGAAAACAGTCTCTATCTTTTTTATCCCCAATCACTTATAAACATAAAAACGCTCTAAAATAAGGCTGAAATCCATTTTTTATATAATGTACATATGTACCTAAATATAATTGTGTAAGTCCAAGTTTATCAATAATATACATGATATCTTCAATCTGCTGGTCTCTATTGCTATAATAGCCTGAATTTGCCGTTTTCTGGAAAAAGCCACTTCGTATCGTTCCACTGTTGTTAACAAAATCTAAGTGTAAGCAAGGTGGAATATACAAGTGGCTCGTAAGAATAGTTCCTTGCTTGAAAAGTTGAACAATATAAAAAGATAGCTGCTGTATTTTGATGGTAGAGTTTTGAGTGTATGTTTGTATCTTTGTGAAAATGGAATATGTGTGCAAAGAATTGATAGGGGAATATAAAGCCGTGGTTCAAAGACCAAAGCTGAAAAAGTATATTGGAGAGAAAGATGTTCTTGATACATTAGAATTGATGAGTTTGTATTGTTTTTGTGTTGATATAGAAAACCGGCGGTATCTCCTATCAGAGATGTAAAAGATTTATATTTGTTGTCATTAGCCGATACGATTCCTGCCGACTATATCATATCGGGCGATAAGGATTTGCTTGTGTTAGGTAAGCACAATGAAACACGTATCTTGGATTATAACTCTTTTCTTTCTTTATTATAGGATTCGTTATCATTCCTAAAAAATACCCACCATCGCGCTCATTTGAAACAAGTTATTGAATATTCTGTTTATATTTGCAAGTTATCAACAGATAAGGTGACTTTTCAACAAAACAGGCATTGTTTTGGATAAACTGATTTGTGTTAGGTTTTTAATGTTTAGTTTTGCCCCCGAATAAATAGACAAAGTATGGGAAAGATTATCGCTTTAGCAAATCAGAAAGGTGGGGTAGGTAAGACTACCACAACGATTAATCTGGCTGCATCGCTGGCGGCACTTGAGAAAAAGGTGCTGGTGGTCGATGCGGATCCGCAGGCTAACGCTTCGTCGGGACTGGGCGTGGATATCCGCAGCGTGGAGCAGTCGATCTACGAATGTGTGGTGAACGGCGACGATCCGAAAGGTGCGATTACCAATACGGAAGTGGAGGGACTGGATATTATCCCCTCGCATATCGACTTGGTAGGCGCGGAGATTGAAATGCTGAACATGGAGAACCGGGAGCAGATATTGAAACAAATACTGGTCCCGCTGAAAGAACGGTACGATTATATCCTGATCGACTGTTCTCCCTCTTTGGGATTGATCACGGTCAATGCCTTGACGGCAGCCGATTCGGTGATGATACCCGTGCAATGTGAGTATTTTGCGTTGGAAGGTATTAGTAAACTGTTGAATACGATAAAGATTATCAAATCGAAGCTGAATCCCGCTTTGGAAATCGAAGGCTTCCTGCTGACCATGTATGACTCGCGTCTCCGTCTGGCCAACCAGATATACGAAGAAGTGAAACGTCCGTTCCGGGACCTGGTTTTCACGACCGTTATTCAGCGTAATGTCAAATTAAGCGAAGCTTCCAGCTACGGCAAACCCGTGCTGCTTTACGATGCCGAGTCGAAGGGAGCTTTGAATCACATGCAGCTTGCACAAGAGCTGATAGATAAAAACAAATAGATTTATGATGTATGATGTATGATTTGTTTGTCTTTTCAAATCATACATCATACATCATAAATCATAAATTCGAAAGTTTATGGTAATGAAAAGATCGGCTCTTGGCCGCGGATTGGATGCTTTGATAACGATGGATGACCTGAAAACGGGCGGTTCGTCGTCTATTAGTGAAATAGAGCTGAGTAAGATTCAGCCCAATCCGGATCAACCCCGTTCTGTTTTTGAAGAAGAGACGCTTGAGGAACTGGCCGTTTCTATCCGTTCGTTAGGTGTTATTCAGCCGATTACGTTGAAAGAAACGGGAACGGATAAATATATGATTATCTCCGGCGAACGTCGGTATCGCGCTTCCCTGATGGCTGGCTTGGAACGTATCCCCGCCTATATCAAAACCGCAGCAGACGAGAATGTCGTCGAGATGGCTCTGATCGAGAATATCCAGCGCGAAGATCTGAACTCGATAGAAATAGCCCTGGCTTACCAGAAGCTGATCGACAGTTACGGCCTGACGCAGGAAAAGCTGAGCGAGCGTGTCGGCAAGAAGCGGGCGACGATTGCCAATTATCTCCGCCTCTTGAAGCTCCCTGCCGAGATACAGGTGGGGCTGAAGGATAAGAAGATCGATATGGGGCATGCACGTGCGCTGCTTCCTGTCGAGGACCCGGAAGTGCAGTTGGCTCTTTACGAACAGATATTGGCGGATGGACTGTCTGTCCGTAACGTCGAAGAAATAGTACGTGGCGGAGTGGATGCGGCGGCTCTCGAACAGGCCAGGAAGGAAAAGCCTGCCCAGCGGAAACCGAAACTTCCCGAGGAGTTCAACTTGCTGAAGGACCATCTGTCCAGTTTCTTTAATACGAAGGTCCAATTGGTATGCAACGAAAAAGGAAAAGGTAAAATAACGATCCCCTTTGCATCTGAAGATGAATTGGAAAAACTGATCGGCTTGTTGGATAAGTTGAAATGAGAAACTGGAAAGCAATTTTGTGGATAATAGCCCTCCTGTGCGGTTCGGTATGGACCGGCCATGCGCAGAGGACGATAATGGCAAAGCAGGATACGGTGATATCTTCCGATTCGACCGTAACGGCTGTGGTTCCCGGAGAAACGGCCAAGGCCGATTCGACAGTGAAGGCTGTGCTTTCGGCTGCCGACTCGCTTCCCCAACCGAAGGTGAAGCTGAAGGAGTTCAAACCCGATCCTAACAAAGCGTTGCTGTATGCCTTGGTGCCGGGTCTGGGACAGATATATAACAGGAAGTATTGGAAGCTCCCGTTGGTATATGGGGCCTTTATGGGCTGTATGTATGCCATCACTTGGAACAATAAGAATTATAAGGACTATTCGACTGCCTACTTCGATATCATGGAGGATTACCAAAAGGTATTGGCGGCAGAGAAGGATGGACAAAAGTATGAGGGACCTTGGCAGGAGAGTTGGACGATCTTTGTCAGAAACGGTGAGGAGAGCACGTATGTCTCGAATGCACAGTTCCAGGAAAACCTGAAGCGCCGGAAAGATTATTTCCGCCGTTACAGGGATTTGAGCATTATCATTACGGTCGGGGTATATGCGATCAGTATTATTGATGCGTATGTGGATGCCCAGCTGTTTGACTTTGACATTTCTCCGGACCTGAGTCTGCACTGGTCGCCGGAGGTAACCCCGAAGACCCGCTATACGCCGGGCTCGTATGGATTGAATTGCAGTTTTAAGTTCTGACATCATGAATAAAAACCTACTTATTCTATTCTGCCTGTTCAGCCTGATGCAGGTCTCCCGCGCACAAGACCCTATATTCGGCGAACCGCAGCATTCGACATTATCGGCAGACTCGCTCTCTGACGTAGTGGGCTTGATACCTGAAAGTCTCGATGCAAACGTGGATAGTTTGCTCCATTCCTGGCATGTGCAATATTTTTCGAAAGTGGATGAGTATTGTCACGATGATGCGGAGAATGTCTATTTTCCCGATTCGGTCTACGAAGAACGCTTGGAACGTCTGCCGAGTGTGATCCGTTTGCCTTACAACGAGGTGGTGAGGGATTGTATCGACCTGTATGCCGGACGCAAGCGTGACCTGGTACGCTATATGTTAGGTATGGCGGATTTCTATTTCCCCATTATCGAACAGGTGCTCGACAAGCATAACCTGCCTTTGGAACTGAAGTATCTGGCTGTCGTCGAAAGTGCCCTGAATCCGGTTGCCCTTTCGCGTGTGGGGGCTTGCGGGTTATGGCAATTCATGCTTCCGACCGGCAAGATATATGGTTTGGAGATCAACAGCCTGTTGGATGAACGGCGTGATCCGGAGAAGGCGACAGAGGCGGCCTGTAAGTATTTTGAAGATATGTACGCCATCTATGGCGACTGGAACCTGGTGCTGGCTTCCTATAACTGTGGTCCGGGCAATGTGAACAAGGCGATCCGCCGTTCCGGGGGAAAGACCGATTTTTGGGAGATCTTCCGCTACTTGCCTCGTGAAACCCGTTCGTATGTACCGCTGTTTATCGCAGCCAATTATATCATGAATTACTATTGCGATCATAATATTTGCCCGATGCAGACCAGTCTGCCGTTGGCGACCGATACGGTTATGGTGAACAGCATGCTTCACCTGCAACAGGTTTCCGATGTGCTGGGGATCGACATCGAACAGCTTCGTGCGCTCAACCCGCAATATAAACGCGATATCATTCCGGGAAATACGGAACCTTCCGTATTGAAACTTCCGGCATCGCAGACTTATGCGTTTGTCGACAAGGAGGATTCGGTCTATACGCATCGTATAGAGGAGTTGCTGGCCAACTGCATACCGGTCAACGCTGCCGACGGATCAAAGAATCTTACGCTTGAGAAAATTACCCATGTGGTAGCCTCCGGTGAGAATATCTATACCATCGCGAACCGCTACGGCGTTACTCCGAAGGATATCCGTAAGTGGAACGGACTCGGTTCCAACCGTGTTGCCAAAGGTCGCCGTTTGCGTCTGCACGTCGATAACGGAGGTGTCGCATTTGCTCCCGCCAAGACAAAGAAGACCGAAAAGGACGGAACTGTCAAAGCGGGACAGAAAGCAACCCCTGTCGTTACCAAGAGCAACCAGACAGCCCGCGTTTCAGGCAAAAGTTTGACTTATAAAGTACAGTCCGGCGATTCCCTTTATTCCATTGCCAAGAAGTATCCGGGAGTTTCCACAGACGACTTGCAGAGGGCCAACGGGCTGACCAGTGCCGATATCCGGCCGGGCCAGGTCTTGAAAATCCCGGTCGTTTGACTTTTTCTGTCGCATTCGGGGATATATAAGCAAATATTTATATATATTTGCCTACATACACGTTAAAAAACGGAAGGGCATTCGATATGAGCGACATAAATGATACAAAAGACACAGCAGGCATGCAGCCCGACCAGAAGGCGAAACCCGCTCTCTCGGCCGACGAGCAGATGATTCAGGACGGCTTTAACGCGCTGTTGCAGGATTACCTTAATTCAAATCACCGGCGTAAGGTGGAACGCATAACCAAGGCGTTCAATTTTGCCAATCAGGCACATGCCGGCGTGAAGCGTCGTTCGGGAGAGCCTTACATCATGCACCCGATTGCCGTGGCGCGTATCGTTTGCCGCGAGATGGGACTGGGTTCCACTTCCATCTGTTCGGCTTTGTTGCACGACGTGGTGGAGGATACCGAATATACGGTCGAGGATATTAAGGACATGTTTGGCGAGAAGATCGCCCAGATCGTGGACGGTCTGACGAAGATATCCGGCGGTATCTTCGGCGAACAGGCATCCGCACAGGCAGAGAATTTCCGTAAGCTGTTGCTGACGATGAGCGACGATATCCGGGTGATCCTGATCAAGATAGCCGACCGTCTCCACAACATGCGTACTTTGGGTTCCATGTTGCCCGCGAAGCAGTTCAAGATAGCCGGTGAGACGCTTTACCTTTATGCCCCTTTAGCACACCGTCTGGGGCTTTTCACCATCAAGACGGAGCTGGAAGACCTGAGCTTCAAGTATGAGCATCCGCAGGAATATGCCTTTATCAATCTGAAATTGAAATCTACGGAAGCAGCCCGCAACACTTTGTTCGAGCATTTTGCCGTGCCGGTGGACAGGAAGTTGAAGGAGATGGGGCTCAACTATGAAATGCGTGCCCGTGTGAAATCCGCCTATTCCATCTGGAACAAGATGGAAAGCAAAGGCGTCAGTTTTGAAGACATCTACGATATATATGCCGTCCGTATCATCTTCGACCCGCTGCCGGGGGTGGATGAGAAGAACCAATGTTGGGATATCTATTCCGCTATCACGGATATCTACCGCATCCGGCCGGACCGTATCCGCGATTGGGTGAGCCGTCCGAAAGCCAACGGTTATCAGGCGTTGCACCTGACCGTGATGGGACCTGACGGGCAATGGGTGGAAATACAGATCCGTAGCCGCCGTATGGACGAGATTGCCGAGAAAGGCTTTGCCGCCCATTGGAAGTATAAGGAGCATAACATAGAAGAAGATACGGAGCTCGACAAATGGTTGCAGACCATTACCGAGATACTGGAAAGCCCGGACCCGAACGCTTTGGACTTTCTTGATACGATCAAGCTGAATCTCTTTACCTCCGAGATATTTGTCTTTACCCCGAAAGGCGACATCAAGACGTTGCCCCAGGGGGCTACGGCCCTGGACTTCGGATATGCCCTTCACTCGGATATCGGGAACAAGTGTATCGGTGCGAAAGTCAACCATCGTTTGGTTCCGCTCAGCCATCAGTTGGCAAGTGGCGACCAGGTAGAGATCCTGACCTCCCGTTCGCAGAACCCGCAACCGGAGTGGTTGAATTTCGTCACGACAGCAAGGGCACGTGCCAGGATTGACGCTTACCTGAAAAGGATTCGTAAAGAGGCGGCAAAAGAAGGAGAAATTAAGGTGATCGATGCTTTCAAACGCAATAATTTGGAGGCAAACACATCCAATATCGACAAACTATGTATGTATTTCGGTTTCTCTAAACGCGAAGAATTCTACTATGCAGTAGAGAAAGGGGATGTGATCCTGCCGGAAAATATCCACAAATTGCTGAAAGAGAAAACGGACAACGTTCTCTTTAAGTACGTCAAACAGGCGCTCCGGGTAGCAACGAAAGCGACTACCGGGAAGAAAGAGGAAGAGGAACAACCGAAAGAAAAACCGAAATATGACAAGAAGAAGCCTTATATCCTGAAGGAGGAAGCTTTCGAACGCAATTACGTCATTGCCGATTGCTGTAAACCGATTCCCGGCGACGAGTCGTTGGGCTTTATCAATGATGACGGCAACGTGGTAGTCCACAAACGTTCCTGTCCGATCGCCATGCGCCTGAAAAGCAGCTTTGGCGAACGCATCCTGAATACGGAATGGAGCAGCCATCATTCCTCGTTCGAGGCGACACTTGAGATTAAGGGTATCGACTCGATTGGCGTGTTGAACACGATCACCCGCACGATATCCGATGACTTCAATGTCAATATCATCCGCCTGCTGATTGAGGCGAAAGACGGAGTGTTCGAAGGAAAGGTGAAGATGAAAGTACACGATGTGGAGGATATCCAGCGGATGTGCGTAGTCCTTTCCAAGATAAAGAATATCCAGTCTGTGGCTCGTGTAGCGGACTAAGTCGAAAAAGCCATATCCTTTTGCCCTAAAAGGTATAGCTTTCGATAGAAAAGATCCTATCCTTTTGCGCAAAAGGATAGGATCTTTTTGTTTATTAGAATGGCAGATCGTCAATCGGATTGGCCGGACCGAAATCAGGAACAGCAGATGCAGCAGGTGCGGATGCCGGCACTACGTTTTCAGGAGTCATGGCTCCCGGTGCCGACTGGGGAGCGGCGGCCATCGGGCGTTCCACTTTCCATGCATTGATATTTGTGAACCAACGTCCCTGATATTCACGGCTGTCTATGTCAAAAAATACTGTAAGTTCTTCTCCGGGCTGTATGGCTGCCTGATCGATGCGGTCTGCACCGAAAATCTGGAAGCATACTTTCTTAGGGTATTGGTCATGTGTTTCCAGGACATATTCCTGTTTTTTCCACTCGTTTCCGTTTTTGCTGATACCGCCTTGAACCGGCAGTACGGCGATGATTCTTCCCGTAATTTCCATGTTTCTTGTTTTTATTAAATTGCTGCGAAGGTACGATTTTCCGGCGTAACAAGCTAATTCTTTAAAGTCGTTTTTATGGTGTAAGGGCTATTTGGAAGCTTCCAACGCTTCGAATGCTTCCTTCATGGCAAGCAATTCTTCCTTGATCTGTTTCAACCTGTTTACGATCTCTTCGTGGCGTATCGTTGTCTCCGGGTTCTCTTTCAGCTTTTGCCGGGCACCCGCCAGTGTCATCCCTCTTTCTTTCACCAAGTGGTAGACCAAGCGTATTGCGTCGATGTCTTCCTGCCGATAGGAGCGGGTTCCTTTGCCTGTCTTGCGTGGACGTATTTGGTCGAATTCCTTCTCCCAGAAGCGCAGGGTAGACTCGTTGACGTCGAACATCTGCGCCACCTCGCTGATGGAGAAATAGAGCTTTAGATTTTTATCTTTATTTAATGCCATCGTATTAAACAATGTTTAATCCATTACCTGGCCGTGATTTTCGGCAATCTGTATCATACGGTCGTATTCTTCCGGAGTCAGGTCCATGTAGTAGTACTTGGACGGGTTGTCGTATTTGCCGCGGACGATCACCTCGTAGTGAAGGTGCGGGCCGGTGGATTTCCCTGTATTTCCCACTTCTCCGATCACTTCTCCGCGCTTTACTTTCTGTCCGACACGCGCCCGGAACTTGCTCAGGTGGCCGTAAAGCGTTTGGAATCCGTGCCCGTGATTGATCATCAGGCAGTTTCCATATCCCTGTTTCCAGGCGGCAAAGGTAACGACTCCGTCGCCGGTTGCATAGACTTCCGTGCCCACTTTGGCGGAAAAGTCCATGCCTGAGTGGAAGCGGGGAGTACGGTAGATCGGGTCGATACGCACACCGTAGCCGGATGCCGTACGTTTCAGGTCCTTATTGGCAATCGGCTGTATGGCGGGAATACATTTGCTTCGTTCTTCCTGGTTCTTGCCCAATGTGATCAGCTCCTCCAGCGAGTTGGATTGGACATAGAGCTGTTTGCTCAGCATGTCCATCTTCCGGGTGGTCGAGACGACCAGTTCGGGGTTGGACAGGTTCATCAGGTGTTCATACCGGTTGGTCCCGCCGAAACCGGACTTGCGGACGGATTCGGGGATCGATTCCGCCTGGAAGATCGCCCGGTATAAGTTCTCGTCGCGTTGCTGTATGTCATCCAAGACTTCCAGCGCATTGTTCAGGCGCAACGAAAGCACTTCGTATTGTGTCTGCAACAGCTTGTTCTCCTTCTTTAAAAGCGATTCGACCGGCGAGTCGAACGTGCGCGAAAAGATAAAGAAAATGCCTACGCCGATCACGATACCGATGCTCAGGTGGCGGAGCACACCGAAAAAACGGTCTTTGGCGGAGGGGTAAACGCGCTCGTAACTGAGCGTGTTGGGGTTATATAAGTAATATGTTTTTCTGCTTTTAAATAGTTTCATCAAATATTTTCTTGCTTGGATACGTGCAAAAATAATAATTTGCTGTACTTTTGCAAATTGTTTTTCAGAATATTAACGAGACTATATAGAATAGATTATGTTGACAGCAAAAGAAATCCGTGAATCATTTAAAGACTTCTTCGCTTCCAAGCAGCACCAGATTGTGCCTTCTGCTCCGATGGTGGTGAAGGGCGACCCTACATTGATGTTTACCAATGCAGGTATGAACCAGTTCAAAGATATAATCCTGGGGAACGTTCCCCGTAAATATCCACGTGTCGCGGATTCACAAAAGTGTCTTCGTGTGAGTGGAAAGCATAACGACCTGGAAGAGGTCGGACACGATACGTATCATCACACCATGTTCGAAATGTTGGGAAACTGGTCGTTCGGCGACTATTTCAAACAGGAGGCGATCAACTGGGCATGGGAATACCTGGTCGAAGTGTTGAAACTGAATCCCGACCGTTTGTATGCCACCGTGTTCGAAGGAAGTCCTGCCGAAGGCCTTTCGCGCGACGACGAGGCTGCCGGCTATTGGGAGAAGTTCCTGCCGAAAGCTCATATCATTAATGGCAACAAACACGATAACTTTTGGGAAATGGGTGATACGGGGCCTTGCGGTCCTTGTTCTGAAATCCATATCGACCTCCGTCCGGAAGAAGAACGTGCCGCTATCCCCGGCCAGGACATGGTGAACAAAGACCATCCGCAGGTGATCGAAATCTGGAACCTGGTGTTCATGCAGTACAACCGAAAGGCCGACGGCTCGCTCGAACCGCTGCCTGCCCGTGTGATCGATACCGGTATGGGATTCGAACGTCTCTGCATGGCTTTGCAGGGTAAGACATCCAACTACGATACGGACGTATTCCAGCCGATCATCAAAGTGATTGCCGATATGGCGGGTACTGCTTATGGCAAGGACAAACAACAGGACGTGGCTATGCGTGTAATCGCCGACCATATCCGTACGATCGCTTTCGCGATTACGGATGGCCAGTTGCCTTCCAATGCAAAGGCCGGTTATGTCATCCGCCGAATCCTGCGTCGTGCCGTCCGTTACGGCTATACGTTCCTGGATCGCAAAGAATCCTTCATGTATAAGTTGTTGCCCGTACTGATCGAAACAATGGGAGACGCCTATCCCGAACTGATCGCGCAGAAGACGTTGATCGAGAAGGTGATCAAGGAAGAGGAAGAATCTTTCCTGCGTACGTTGGAAACCGGTATCCGTTTGCTGGATAAGAAGATGGAAGAAACAAAGGCTGCCGGAAAGAACGTGATCAGCGGCGTAGATGCCTTTACATTATATGACACATACGGATTCCCGTTGGATTTGACCGAGTTGATCCTGCGTGAGAACGGCATGGAAGCCAATATCGACGAGTTCAACGTCGAGATGCAGAAGCAGAAGGACCGTGCCCGTAACGCTGCCGCCATCGAAACCGGCGACTGGGTGGTGCTGAAAGAGGGCGGATGCAATTTCGTAGGCTACGACTTGTTCGAATGCGATGCCGAAATTCTGCGTTACCGCCAGATCAAGCAGAAGAATAAGGTCTTATATCAGGTCGTTCTGGACCAGACTCCGTTCTACGCAGAGATGGGTGGACAGGTCGGCGACACCGGTTGGTTGATTGCTGACGACGAGACGATCGACGTGATCGACACGAAACGCGAAAACAACTTGCCTGTACATCTGGTCACTAAATTGCCGAAGGATGTGACGGCGACTTTTACTGCCAAGATCAACGAGAAGAAACGTATCCAGTGCGAATGTAACCACTCTGCCACTCACCTGCTGCATGAGGCGTTGCGTGAGGTGCTGGGAACACATGTCGAACAGAAAGGTTCTTATGTATCTCCCGACTCTTTGCGCTTCGACTTCTCCCACTTCCAGAAGGTGACGGACGAAGAAATTCGTAAGGTGGAAAAGCTGGTGAGCGAAAAGATCCGTGCCAACTATCCGCTGGAAGAGCATCGCAATATGCCGATTGCCGAAGCGAAAGCATTGGGTGCTATGGCTCTGTTCGGAGAAAAGTATGGTGATGAAGTTCGTGTGGTCAAATATGGCAACTCTATCGAATTGTGCGGTGGTACGCATATCCCTGCGACCGGCATGATCGGTTCCCTGCGTGTGGTTGGCGAAAGCTCCATCGCGGCAGGCGTGCGCCGTATCGAAGCGGTAACGGCCGAAGCGGCTGAAAACTACACCTTCATGTTGCAGGATTCCCTGCGTGAACTGCGTGCGATGTTCAACAATGTGCCGAACCTGTCTCAAACCATCAAGAAGGCCATCGAAGAGAATGCCGAACTGAAGAAGCAGGTAAGCGACTACGTGAAAGAGAAAGTGCAGTTGCTCAAGAAAGAACTGGTCGCAAAAGCCGTTGAGCGCAATGGTGTCAAAGTGATCGCTTTCCGTGGCGAGGCCAGCGTGGATGCCATCAAGGACCTGGCTTTCCAGATCAAGGGGGAAAGCAATACGGAGGAAAAGGTTTTCTTCGTGGCTGGAATCAAAGACGGTGAGAAATGCGCGTTGATGGTTATGCTGAGCGAACCGTTGGTGGCTGAAGGCTTGAATGCCGGCAAACTGGTGAAAGAAGCGGCAAAACTGATACAAGGTGGCGGAGGCGGTCAGCCTCATTTTGCAACAGCCGGAGGTAAGAATGTGGCCGGACTGGGTGAAGCCATCGAACATATCTTGGACGCAGCCGGTCTGAAATAAGAAGAAAGAGACGTTTCCCCTGCAGGAAATGATAGTTTCATGCAGGGGAAACTTTTGTTCCATGCCTATGAAGCTTTTGTTCCATAGGCATGGAATTTTCTTTTCCCTGTTTTGATAATCGGATAACATATAATACCTTTGTCGCAACGATTATAATAAAAAGGACATTATGGCCGCTCAAAAAGTAGTAATCAGCAAGGATCTCAAAGCCGATTTGCAGGCATTCTTTGCTTCTATGAGTTATGATAAACTCTTTATCCTGACCGATACGAACACGCAAGAAAAGTGTTATCCGCTGATAAAAGATATCCCAGCCTTGCAGGATACCCCGGTCATTACCGTGCAGGCGGGTGATACTCATAAAGACATCGAACAGGTCGCCTATATCTGGTCGCGTCTCTCGAACGAAGGAGCTTCCCGAAATTCGCTTTTGGTCAATCTGGGCGGCGGTATGATTACCGATATGGGAGGCTTCGCCGGTGCGACTTTCAAACGCGGACTGCGGACCGTCAATATCCCGACTACCCTGATGGCCTCTGTCGATGCGGCCGTGGGGGGAAAGACCGGGATTAACTTCAACGGCCTGAAGAACGAGGTCGGCTCTTTTTATCCACCCGAATGTGTCTTTATCGATTGTGAGTTCCTGCGTACGCTCGACCGCGACAACCTGCTTTCCGGCTATGCCGAAATGATCAAGCATGCGCTTATCAGTTCGATGGATATTTACGCTTCCGTCCTGCTGTTCGACCTCGATGCGAAGATCGATTATGCCTTCCTGAACAGGATGGTCGCCCAATCCGTAGCCGTAAAGGAACGTATCGTGGAGGAAGACCCGAAAGAGCACGGCATCCGTAAGGCGCTGAACTTCGGCCATACGATCGGTCATGCCTACGAAAGTTTGTCCTTTAAGAAGAACCGTCCTTTGCTGCACGGCCATGCTGTTGCCGCCGGTATTGTCAGCGAATTGTACCTGTCTCATAAAGTATGTGGTTTCCCGATGGAGAAACTGAGTCAGGTCGTCTATTATTTGAAGGAGTATTATCCGGCTTTCGTGTTCGATTGCAAGGATTATGATACCTTATATGAGCTGATGACGCACGATAAGAAAAATGAAGCGGGAATCATCAACTTCACCTTGCTTTCTCAAGTCGGTGATGTTCAGATAAATCAGCAGGTGAGTAAGGAGAAAATTCTCGAATCCCTGGATTTTTATCGTGAAAGCTTTGGAGTATAACGAAAAATAGTTACCTTTGCAGCCGTAAAACAAAAACGGGGTGTAGCTCAGCCCGGTTAGAGTACGCGTCTGGGGGGCGTGTGGTCGGAAGTTCGAATCTTCTCACCCCGACAATAGCTGAGTAAATAAAAAAAGACTTACTTGTAAAAGTAAGTCTTTTTTTATTCTTTATTTGTTCATCTGCTCCAACAGGTGGGGAGCGCATTTGAAATGAATGATGGTCCTGGGAGACAGCTGTACGGCTGTACCGTTTTTCAGGTTTCGTGCTGGGCGGCTGGATTGAAAACGAGGTTTGAATGAGCCGAAACCATGCAGGCAGATTCTTTGGCCTCCTTTGACTTCCTGGATAATTAGTTTTTGCATTTCATCGATTGTCCGTTTGACATCTTTTTTGTTTAATCCTGTTTTTTGAGCCAGGATATTGATAAGCTGACTTCTGTTCATTTTAGTTTCGTTTGTAATAAAGTATATTTCGTTCTATATGAAAATCCATTAGTGCCGGTCGGGTATAGTTTTTCTTGTGAAAAATAATTTTACCCACCTCTTAAACCGGAGATTCAATGTTTTGTTCGGGAGGAGTTTATAAAGAAAATTAATGCGGATATCTCCGTAAAATGAAAGGTTTTTGATAAAAATGAAGGGGAGGGTTTGCTGGTTAAGGTATCTGTGGAAAAGCAAAAAAGTGGAATAGCCATAACAATCGTTATGGCTATTCCATTTTTTTATAATATGTCGACTTTCAGCTTCTTACCAGATTATCTGCGGCAAGAATTTGGAGATCGTTTTTTTTAGTTCAACGATATTGATGGGCTTGGTGATAAATCCGTTGCTTCCGGCAGCACGGGCGGCTTCCATGTCATTTTCGAAGGCATAGGCGGACTGCATGATAATCGGTATGTTCGTGTCTTTCTTTCTAATCTCTTTCAGAGCTTCTATACCATTCATTTCCGGCATTTTTATATCCAGCAAAATCAAATCGGCTCCTTTTTCAGCAAAAACTTTCAATAGCTCCAGGCCGGTTCTGGCTTGCAGAACGTTACAGTGTCTTTTTAAGATGGTTTTTAATAGTAGGAAATTACTTTCCTCGTCTTCTGCGATCAGAATAGTTACATTGTAGTTATCTTCGTTCGTGCCCATATCTTTTATATTATCTGTGAACAAATTTCAGCATTAATTTTTACAATACCAAATAGAATAGAACTTATTCTATGTTTGGAGATCCGGTTTCTCCTTGCTCATCATGGAATATCGTGAGGTCGGGATCGGATTTGTTTTTCATGTTTATTGAAAATAAAAGGCTTGAAAGGTTGAAAGATCCGAGGATGTTTGTATATTTAGTGCATGAAACGAAGCAGCAAGATTAAACTTACCGCTTTGAGGAATGGTTATTAATGAAGAACAAGTATAACTTTTAAATCAAACATCATGGGAAAGAGTCAATTAATTCACAACAACGAGTTTCATTTGATTAGTAAAGCTGAAATTCGCAAAGCTACAGGTAAATTGGTAGAATCATTGAATCTGGCGGCCGGTTCAACGGACGGGTTCGATATTTATAAGGTAGTGGACGCTTATTTTACGGACCTGGACAAGCGTCATGAAGTGAATGCTTTGTTGGGTATCGGCGAAAGTTGCCAATATTACGGTGAACAGGAACAGGTAGAGGAAGTGATCAAGGAGGTAGACTAAGAGCACTTTCTCTATTCTTTTTTCAGGCAATAAAAAAGGAGATATCCGGATGGACATCTCCTTTTGTTTTATTTGAAAAGACGGTAATTATTTACCAGCCAATTTTTCTTTCAGGGCAGCGAGTTCTTCAATGTCACCCAGTGTAGTCTTTTCAACCGGACCGGTTACCATTGCAGATTCTTCTTCTTTCTTTCCACCGCGTTTTGCAGATGATTTCTTTTCGCCAGTTTCTTTCTTAGCGCCTTTCTGTTCATCTTCGAAGATACGGCTGTGAGAAAGGATGATTCTCTTAGCTTCCTTGTTGAATTCGATCACCTTGAACTGCAGTTTTTCGTCTACAGCAGCCTGAGAACCGTCTTCTTTTACCAGATGTTTCGGAGTTGCGAAACCTTCTACGCCGTAAGGCAGAGAGATTACAGCACCCTTATCCAGTACTTCGATGATTGTTCCTTCGTGGATAGAACCTACAGTGAAGATTGTTTCGAATACATCCCAAGGATTTTCTTCCAGTTGTTTGTGACCTAAGCTCAAACGGCGGTTTTCTTTGTCGATTTCCAGAACCTGAACTTCGATTTCAGCACCGATCTGAGTAAATTCTGACGGGTGTTTGATTTTCTTTGTCCAAGACAGGTCAGAGATGTGGATCAAGCCGTCTACGCCTTCTTCGATTTCTACGAATACACCAAAGTTAGTGAAGTTACGAACTTTAGCCATGTGGCGAGAACCTACCGGGAAGCGAGATTCGATATCTTCCCACGGATCAGCTTTCAGCTGTTTGATACCCAATGACATCTTACGTTCGTCGCGATCCAGGGTCAGGATAACAGCTTCGATTTCGTCACCAACTTTCATGAAGTCCTGAGCAGAACGCAAGTGCTGTGTCCAAGACATTTCAGAAACGTGGATCAGACCTTCTACGCCCGGAGCGATTTCGATGAATGCACCGTAGTCAGCCATAACGACAACTTTACCTTTTACTTTGTCACCCACTTTCAAGTTCGGATCCAAAGCATCCCAAGGATGCGGAGTCAGCTGCTTCAAGCCGAGAGCGATACGCTTCTTTTCATCATCGAAGTCAAGGATAACCACGTTGATCTTCTGATCCAGCTGAACGATTTCTTCCGGATGAGAAACGCGGCCCCAAGACAGGTCTGTGATGTGGATCAAACCGTCTACGCCACCCAGGTCGATGAATACACCGTAAGAAGTGATATTCTTGACTGTACCTTCCAGTACCTGGCCTTTTTCAAGTTTGGAGATGATGTCTTTCTTCTGCTGTTCGAGTTCAGCTTCGATAAGAGCTTTATGAGATACAACAACGTTCTTGAATTCCTGGTTGATCTTAACGATCTTGAATTCCATTGTCTTACCTACAAATACATCGTAGTCGCGGATCGGCTTGACATCGATCTGAGAACCCGGCAAGAATGCTTCGATACCGAATACGTCAACGATCATACCGCCCTTCGTACGACATTTAATGTAACCTTTGATGATTTCGTCTTTTTCAAGAGCTTCGTTTACACGATCCCAAGAACGTGTAGCGCGTGCTTTCTTGTGAGACAGGATCAGCTGTCCTTTTTTGTCTTCCTGGTTTTCGATGTAGACTTCTACTTCGTCACCAATTTTCAGATCCGGGTTGTAACGGAATTCTGCCATAGATACAACGCCATCTGATTTGAAACCGATGTTTACTACAACTTCACGTTTGTTCATTGCAGTTACGGTTCCCATAACGACTTCTTTGTCCTTTACTGTGTTCAAAGTCTCGTCATACGTTTTTACAAGATCGTCCTTGCTTACTTCACCGTAAGAATCGCCCTTTTCAAGAGCATCCCAGTTGAAATCTTCAATGGGCTGAATGTTCTTTAAATTTTCCATTCTCTAATTGTTAATACTTAAGTTTGTTTTAATTAGTAAGTTAGACATTATGTTGTCATCTCTCAAAAATCGGGGCAAAGGTAATGCTTTTTTCTGACTTGCAAGACTTTTTGTATGGAAAAAACAATCTTTTGGGCTTGTAATACCGCTACTTACATCTTTTCTTTCTGAGACATCTGCCTCCTTTTGAATAGTTGCCTGAATTTGTAATCGGCTCCCAGCAGGATGAGGGCAAGCATCCCGATATAGGCATAGAAGGGGAGTGTGCTCATATTGGGGATCTGTACGGATATTGGGGAAATATTCATATAAAGGAATGAAGCGATCGCGATACCGACCATAAGCAGCGAGGCGGCGATGACGGCAATCCATCCCCAGCGTTCGTTGCGTTTGCGTATCCGTTCGGCTTCGGCCATGATCTGTCTCATCGCGTTGGCTCGGAACGAAGCCGGAAGCTCCTCTTCCGGCATCCGGCTGAACAGGTCTTTCAATATGTCATTCTTCTCTGTCATTTTATTGTTCCTCCATTCCTTTTAATACAAAAAACAGTTTCTTTCGTATGCGGTGCAATTTCACTTTTATATTAGATGCAGTCAATCCGGTGATCGTCGCCACTTCGTCGATCGTTTTTTCTTTCATATAAAAGAGCAGGATGATCGCCCGCTCATCGGGTGGCAATTGGGCGAGGGCGGCATCGAGCATCTGTATCTGGTCGGAGCTGTCTGTCCTGTCTAGTGCTTCGGCTACTTCTTGTTCCGATACATTATTAATAACCGATTCCTCGATCGCCAGAAACTCGTGTCTCTTTTTCCGTGTTTCCGAGATGGCTGTATTGTAGGCGATCCGGTAGATCCACGTGGAGAAACTGCATTCCCCTTTGAACGACGAGAGGTGCTTAAACACCTTCATAAACACATCCTGTGCCAGTTCCTCCGCATCTTCCCGGTTTCTGACCACCTTTAGGATTAACGAATGAACAGGACGGCTGTATTTATCCAGAAGGCAGGCAAAGCATGCCGTATCTCCCGCTTGTATCCTTTGTATATAATATGTGTCGGTATACAACTCCATCGTATTATAATGGACGCAAGCCGGGCGAATAGGTTACAACTTGCATCGGCAAAAATACAATATATTTTTTTCCCCCGATCTGTAACCTTTCGGAAAGAGATGCGTCAAAAGTAGCAAAGAAATTAAGTAATCATTTAAAACAATACAGTTATGATGGATTTTATTACAGCTCCGCTGGTTGTCGGATTCATTTGTTTAGGTATTTACGCTTTGTTTGAACTGTTCGTTCGTCGTAAAGAACGTTTGTTGATCATTGAGAAGATCAGTGAAAGAATGGATATTGCTGATTTGGGAAAAAGGCTGAGCCTCCCTTCGTATAGTTTGCCTCGTTTTTCGTTTAGCTCTTTAAAAACGGGATGTCTGTTGATGGGAATCGGCTTAGGGATACTTGTAGGCTTTTTCTGTAATTTAATTGTTGCTGCTAATAGTCATTCTTTGGATTTTCGTAATGAATATGAAGCTATCAGTTCAGCTTATGGCGCCTCCGTCCTTTTGTTTGGAGGTTTGGGATTGATTGTCGCATTCGTTATCGAGACGAATATGAAGAAAAAAGAGGATAAATGATAAAGTTTTCACTTTTTTCTCAAGGTGAAAGTTTATTTTTACTTGCAGGAGAATAAATTTTCATCAGCAAGCAACAAAAGTTTCATCGGCGGGAAACAAAAGTTCCAAGCCGATGAAACTTTTTGTTTATCGGGAGGAAAGAGTCGGTTGGTCAGAGCGTTTCCACTCGTTGATCAGCTCGCTTATCGTTTCTTTCACCGACATGATGCGGGTTGTCCGCCAGGCATTGCTTCCTGCGAAAGCGTAGCCGTTCTCGAAGTTTCCTTTGAAGGCATTGTACAGGGCTGTTACGATACAGTAGGGGCTCCGCGAGATATCGCATGTCTTGATGCAGTTGAAAGGACAGACCTTCGGCTGTTTCATCCCGGCTTTTACCTTTTCGAGAAAATGACTGTGGATTGCCCTGCCCGGCATTCCGACCGGACTTTTGATGATCTCGATATCCTTCTCCTGTGCCTTGACGTAGCTTTCCTTGAAAGCGTCGGAAGCGTCGCACTCGGTAGTGGTGACGAAACGGGTTCCTAACTGAACGCCCGATGCTCCCAGGTCCATCACGCGTTTGATGTCTTCACCCGTGTAAATGCCTCCTGCTGCAATTACCGGGATTCTCTTGTTATATTTTTCTTCGAAGTGGGAAACTTCTTCCACTACCTGAGGCAGCAGTTCTTCGAGTGAAAAATGCTCGTCTTCCAGCTGGTTCTCCTTGTATCCTAAGTGGCCGCCTGCTTTTGGCCCTTCCAGCACAACGGCATCGGGAAGATAGTCGTAGTTGTTTTTCCATTTTTCGCAGATGATGCGGACGGCACGTGCACTGGAAACGATGGGGACGAGCTTCGTCACGCTGTCTTTCTTCAGGAAAGACGGCAGGTCCAAAGGTAGTCCGGCACCGCTGAAAATGATGTCTACCTTTTCCGCAATACTGGTTTTCACCAGTTCGGCGAAGTCTGAAAGTGCGACCATCACATTCACGCCGATAATGCCTTTGGCCTTCTCGCGGGCTTTCCGGATCTCGGCTGCAAGGCCCAGATTGCCGGCTTCGGTGTAGTTGGGAGAAAGTTTCTTATATAAGAGACCGAGACCGGCGGCGGAGATAACGCCAATCCCACCTTCATTTGCAACGGCTGAGGCTAAGCCGGAGAGAGAGATTCCTACGCCCATTCCACCCTGGATGATTGGAATGCGGGCTTTCAGATCCCCAATTGTTAATGTCTTCATGTAAGTAAAATGTGTAAATAAAAAATATATATGTGGCAAAGGTAGCACAATAAACCAAAAAATGTGCAGGTTTAATCAATATTATTGCACAGATAAATAATAATTGTGCATTCCCTCTTGTCCCCGCGCTTGACGCGGGGCCGCAAACAAGCCGGCCATATACATCTGATTGATATGGCCGGCTTTAACGCGATCCCGCGTCAAGCGTGGGAGCTATATGGTTTTTGACTTATTTTACCGGGATATAACCGACTTGTTTAACCGTTGCTTGTCCTTCAGCCGATAAGATATAATCGATAAAGGGTTTCACTTTGCCTTCATTCTTTACATCGTAGTAATAGAACAACGGACGGACGATCGGATATGCTTTGTTTTTTGCATTCTCGAAGGATGGCTCGGTGAATGTTTTGCCTGCATCGTAAGAGACATGAATCGGTTTTACTTCTTTGTTTATGTAAGCCAAACCGACATAGCCGATGGCTCCTTTTGTCTGGCTGACAGACTGAATGATGGCTCCTGTTGCGGGCATGCTAAGGATGCCGTTCATATAGTTCTTGTTCTTCAGGACACTTTCCTTAAAGAATTCGTATGTTCCGGAAGACGTTTCGCGCGAATAGGCTACGATCTTCATGTCGGCACCGCCCACTTCTTTCCAGTTCTTGATCTTTCCTGTGAAAATGCCTTCCAGCTGTTCACGCGTCAGGTTGGACACTTTATTGGACGGGTGTACGACTACCGCCAGTGCGTCGTAAGCGATCACCACTTCTTTGGTGCTTTTCTTCGCTTCCTGCAATTTGACTTTTTCATCGAATTTCATCTTACGGGAAGACATGGCGATATCGGTTGTCCCTTCCATCAAGGCTGAGATACCAACGCCGGAGCCGCCGCCCGTCACGGTTATCTTTGCCGATTTATTTTTGTTGATGAAGTTTTCTGCTTCCGTCTGGCTTAAGGGAAGGCAAGTGTCGCTCCCTTTAATTCTCTGTGCAAACACGTTCGATACAAACATACAGGCGGCTACTGCGGCCATAACAATTGTCTTTCTCATTACTCTGTTTTGAATTAAATTTCTGTATGCAAAGTAAATACAGGAGTGTTGCAAGCGTGTGAAACAGATGTTACGTTTGTATTAAAACTTATATTGCAGACGCAAGGTGAATACGTCGTCTTCCCTGTCCTTTTCATATCCCTTTACGAAATCGCTCTTTTCATTGAAGTTGAACTCGTAATAGGCTTGCACGCGGATATGCTTGTTGAAACGGTACAAAGCGCCGATGCCGAGTGTGCTCTGGGCGAGGTCGGTCTTGGAGGTCAAGCTGTTTTCAACGCCGATCTCATTCCCTTTCAACTTGGTGTTGGGATCATAAACGTCGTATTTCAAGACGGCAGAGAAAGGAGTGGTTCCGATGTCGTGCACCAAATAGAAAAAGTAGCCGATGAAAGGACGCTTGAACAGGGAGTTCTCCGGTTCATTGGCCGGGCGTGTCCCTGTGTTGGGGCTTTTGCTGCTGCCGGCGATACCCGGTTGTGTACCTAACAGTCCTTCACCGCGCAAGCTTGTCGTTCCCCAACTGTTTTTGAATGAGAACTGAGCATCCAAGCCGATGTACTCACGTTTCATGTATGTACCGGTTTCTCCTTTGTCGACTGCGATGAATTTTTTATCCTGGAGTTCGTAGGCGGTTGTCGTCGGGTTGTAAACTCCGCCGTTGTAGTAGGAGACGCCTGCTCCCCATTTTCCCCAGTTGCCGATTTTCTTTTCGGCTCCCAAGCGGCCGATGAAGTCTTTGCGGCTGTCTGTTTCCCGATTGATGCTGTTACCGGCGAACAGTCCGGCATCGAGACGGAGAAAACCGATCGGGCTTGTCTCTTTAGCCCGGAGTGTCAGCATGGCGCCTAAATCGCGTTCGTCGGGGAAGAAGTATTGGATGATGGTGGCACGTTCGGGAGATTCTAATCCGCTAGTCGAATAGCCGATTTCGTGACCGAAAGGGCGATTGAAAACACCCGCCATCAGTTGGCAGCGTTTTGTCCAGGGATCTTTTATACCGATGTAAAGGTCACGGAAACTGACACCCTTGTCGTTGGCTTCGATCTGTACAGCACCGGTTCCGATACCGTCATTATATTCGAATTTCAACCGTCCGCGGCGGATGCCGAAACGGTTGAAACCTTTGTCTTCATGTTCGTTCTTGTCACCGACTTTCAGGGTGGCATCTTCCTGACCATATTGGAATTGTCCTTGGATATAAGCGGATACTTTGAATTTGCTGAGTTTCCGGACGATTTTATCCAGGGTTGTCGTCTCCTGCGAAAGTGAATCGATACGAGCATTCAGCTTTTCTATTTCCTGAGCTTCCTGTGCCTTCATCGCAATTG
Organism: Parabacteroides sp. merdae-related_45_40; assembly: GCF_001915675.1. Lineage (NCBI taxonomy): Bacteria > Pseudomonadati > Bacteroidota > Bacteroidia > Bacteroidales > Tannerellaceae > Parabacteroides > Parabacteroides sp. merdae-related_45_40. The sequence goes on from NZ_MNQY01000119.1 coordinate 48,362, forward strand.
GAAGCAGCGCCAACAGGCCAAGCGCAATAATCTTTCCTGATTTCATTCCTAACTTTTTGGACTCTATGATTTTATTTACAAAGGAACGAGAAAACTGTTTCGCATTTACGACATATATGTTACATTTATGTTACAAGTTGCCGACGACATGGCGAGTGTTATCCGCCCGCTTTTCAAGTTCTTTGATTGTCAATGTTATAACTTTGCCAATCGGCTTGTTGTCCCGATAAGTGACAATACGTAACCAAGTCGCATTCTTGGGTATTCGGAGCGGAGCTTCATATTTCGGAGTGAAGTTGTCGGGGTCCGTATTGTCGAATGTATAGTAGATGTCAAGATTGCCCGGTTCGCTATCCAGTTTGATTTCCAAAACACCATCTTCAGTATAGTAAGGAGTGACGATGGCATTGTACATGCTGCGTGCATAGTTGATCTGTGCCTGGTCTGCACGAACGAAATGTCGTTCGACACGTGGCCAGAACCGGTCCCAATCCGTCTTGGAAGGTCCGGTCCAAAGGACTTCGGCAAGTGCCCATCCACGTGGCCAGGTCATATATTCGGCATGCCGGAAAGTGGGGACGGATTCAGCCCAGAGATTGCCTTGTCCTCCTAGTATCATTTCGGCCGGCACGCTGTCGGGAACTGGGTTGAAACTGTAGGAATCTTTCAGGCGGCACATGGAGTAGGTGTCCGGTTCGACAGATGGTTCTCCTTGCCAGAGGTCGATGTAGCAATGTTCGGTCGGTGTCATGATCACATGATGACCGGCTTTTGCTGATTTGATTCCGCCCTCCATACCGCGCCAGCTCATAACGGTAGCATCGGGAGCCAGCCCGCCGTCGATAATCTCGTCCCAGCCGATCAGTTTTTTCCCTTTTTCTTTCAAGATGCTTTCCATACGGTGGATAAAGTAACTTTGTAGTTCGTTTTCGTTCTTCAGGTTTTCCGCTTTCATGCGAGCTTGGCAACGCGGACATTTGTGCCAAAAACCTTTGAAACATTCGTCTCCTCCGATATGGATGTATTCATCCGGAAACAAGGCGGCAACTTCTGTCAAGACCTTGTCCATAAACTCGAAAGTGGCATCTTTGCCGACACAAAGTGTGTTTTCGTCTTCGCCGTAAAACTTGTTGCCGACCCCGACAGCCGATGGTGCTTTCATACACGCCAGATCAGGATAGGCGACGAGTGCTGCCAGGCTATGTCCCGGCACGTCTATTTCAGGAATGACGCGTACGTAGCGTTCTGCAGCGTATGCCAATACTTCCTTCACATCTTCCTGTGTGTAGAAGCCTCCGTAGGTCGTTTCTTCTCCAGGTTGCTGTGGTGCGCGTTGCCACCATTGCCCGACGCGCGGAGCGCGCCAGGCGCCAACCTCTGTCAGGCGTGGCAGGGATTTTATTTCCAGACGCCATCCTTGATCGTCGGTCAAATGCCAGTGGAATACATTCATTTTGTATTCTGCCAGTTCGTCGATGTATTTCTTTACTTCCTCTTTAGTGAACCAGTGGCGGCTGACGTCAAGCATAAGTCCGCGCCAGGCAAACTGGGGTTTGTCGGTGATGTCGGTACAGGGAACCGTCCAGTCGATGCCTTTTTGTTTCTGGCTGTTTTTTATTTCGGGGGGAAGCATCTGCAATAAAGTCTGTATCCCGTAGAAGATCCCGGCCGGTTGATGGGCGGTGATGATGATATCGCCATGTTTTACCTGCAAGCGATATCCTTCTGCACCGAAAGCGGTATTGTCGGTCAGCTTAAATTCAATGTTGCCGTGCTTTTCAACCGGAATTTCAAAACCTGTTGCGGGGGCAACTTTATTGTTGAAGTACCGAGCTATCCCTATTAACTGAGGATTGGATGTGTCGAGTGTGATAGCTGCCCGGCGAGTCAGTTTGAAATGATCCGTCCCGACTTTCATTTCTTGGGGCTGTGGGATCAATGCAAGTGCATTATCTGGAGTGTCTTTGTGGGAACAAGAGCTAAATCCCTGTATAAGACCTGCTGTAAAGAAGATAAATAGCAACTTTTTCATGAATCAGTGTACTTGTTTATTGTTTAGGTCGCGAAGATAG
>NZ_MNQY01000006.1:0-5551 GCF_001915675.1 Parabacteroides sp. merdae-related_45_40
TGCGGCTGACTTTCGATTACGGGGCACTAGGTGAGTATAGTTTGTCGGAGGAAAAATACTTGCTCCGTTGCAAATATAATGAGGAGGAGAATCTGAACGCGTTTGTCTCGCAGATGAGGCGGGAATATGACAAATTCTTTTATGATGAAGAGCATACCGGGTTCAAGCGGGATTCACGTTTCTTCTCGATGCTTTGCAATGCTTGCCTGGAAGTGCGGGAACCTTGTTGGGCCTCTGAACAGGAATGGCGGCTTGTACAATTTTGTGATCCGGTAGAAGCGGGATATGATTTTATAGGGGCTAACTTGGTCCCTTATGTGGATTATGCGATCCCGTTCGGATGTCTCCGCCGGATTGCCTTGATGAACTTGTCGGAGAATAGTTTAACATATAGCGCTCTGGCGGGATTCCTCCAGAGCATAGGGTTAGCTCCCGACCGTTATTTGGAAGGGATGTTGGAGGGAGTAATCTTCTTTGAGATAGTCTATATTCTGGATGGAAGCGGAAAATTCCATGCGTACACGTTGGGGGATGAGAAAGAATGTCACGGATATATGGCAGGAGACCTGTATCTGATTCCGCCGGAACGGGCATACCGATTTATAATAAACAATCCTGTCGATATGTCTTTATCCGTTTCACAAAGAATTATATATCAGACTATATTAATAGCTATATAGAGAAAAAACTCGAAATACAGTCCGGATTTAGAATCCAACCTTCCGGTTCTGATATGAACATGCTTCGTTCCCTGGTGGGTATAACGGAAACTGAAGTGATCAACAGGCAGATGAAATGCTTGTAAATCCCTGTATGAGCATTTGAATATACGTGAAACAATAAGCTGATTGGCAATAATCGGTCATACACATAGAAGTAGACCGTTACTTATAGTACCATAAGAGACCAGCTTTAAAATGAGATAGAATACATCTGGCTGTCCTCTATTATTTCCGATGTGCGATTGCTCCGGTATTCCGACGGTGAAACCCCTATACGCTTCTGTACATATCGGCTGAAATAAGAGAGGGATGAGAAATTCATCCGCTCTACGATTTCCGTTAATGGGAGCTCCTTCCGATTCAAACAACGGATGACCTCGTGAAGCGTAAAACGGTCTATCCAGTAAGACGCAGGCTCGCCGCCCACCTTTTTGCATATTTCCGAAAGGTAATGAGGCGTAATGCAAAGATGCGACGCATAATAAGACAAATCACGATGCCGGACATATTCTCCTTGATAAAGCATTTCAATGAATTGCCGCAAAAGGGATATCGCCCTTTCCGGTATCGGTTCCGGTTTCCGCCCCCGCGCGTGAATATCGTACAGATCGAGGATATGCGCAAGCAAAAGATGCCCCAGCATTTCTTCCCGAAAAAGGTGTTCCCGGTCATTCAGCCGTTCACGAAGGCGCGACATGTCGGTACGACATTTCCGGAAGTCGTTTTCCGAAAGTCTCATCACCGGATTCTGCAATAGTGACAAGTGTCCGATAATGCCGTAATTGCTACGCAGGGCCATTGAGGTGACAAATGATTCGGAAAGACTCATAATAATGGCGTCAAAGTCGGAGGACTCCGAGAAAGAGCAGGCCAAGGAACGGTTGGGCAGGATGACATAGTCGCCCTTGGCTATATTGTACCTCACATCGTGAAAAACAAAACTCATGCTTCCTTCCATGCAGAGGATATGCAGAATATGGCCGAACTGCTTTTGGGGAGCGCAATCATTAATGGAATCCCCAAAGTATATTTTATCCCAAATCACCTGTTCCATTCTCTTCATATTTGCCGGATACAAATATAGACAAAAACCACGAAAAGTGAAAATCTCTCACCGTATATTGTAACAATGTATCTGTATGATTCTTATAACTTTGCGCCTGTAAATCAAAAACAATATGACGATGAAAGAAGTAAGATTGAACAATGGAGTGATAATGCCGGCCATAGGATTCGGGGTTTTCCAGATTCCCGAGAACGAGACGGAAAGGGTCGTAACAGACGCACTCGAAGCCGGCTACCGGATGATCGACACAGCCGCGGCCTATTTCAACGAGAGACAGGTAGGCGATGCCATACGGCACAGCGGGCTGAAACGCGAAGATTTGTTCGTTACCACCAAACTATGGGTGCAGGACTATGAATATGAAGACACCCTTCGGGCCTTTGACAACTCAATGAAACAGCTCGGGCTGGACTATCTGGATTTGTATCTGCTGCATAAACCGTATGGCAATTATTATGAGGCATGGAGAGCAGCGGAAAAATTGTATAAAGAGGGACGCGTACGCGCCATTGGGGTGACCAGTTTCGGAAACGAACGTTTGCAGGATCTCTTTCTGCACAACGAAGTAAAACCTGCCGTCAACCAGATAGAAACGCATCCTTTCTTCCAGCAAAAGGAAGCCAATGTCTTTCTGCAGCAAGAAGGCATACAGCATGAAGCGTGGGCACCGTTCGCAGAGGGCAAGAATGGCATATTCCAACATCCGGTTCTGAAAACCATCGCTGAGAAGCACGGAAGGACGGTGGGACAGGTCATTCTTCGCTGGCTGAACCAAAGAGGTGTGGTGATCATTCCGAAAAGTGTCCGTAAAGAGCGTATGATGGAAAACCTGGATATCTTTAATTTTACGCTTACAGATGAAGAAATGAAGGACATAGCCGGACTGGATACAGGGAAAAGTCCGATTTACGACGACATGGACCTGCCGACAGTAAGAGGAATAGGTACACATAAAATACATGACTGATATGAATACTATCGAATTGAACAATGGCATTAAGATGCCGATGCTGGGCTATGGTGTCTTTTTGGTTGGCCCGCAAGAATGTGAGTACTGCGTGTCGGAAGCCATCCGGCTTGGCTATCGCCTGATTGATACGGCACAGGCATATTATAACGAGGAGGGCGTAGGTGCGGCAATCAGCAAATGCGGCATACCGCGTGAAGAATTGTTTCTGACCACAAAAGTATGGATCTCCAACGCGGGTGAGGAGAAGGCGGCACGGAGCATAGACGAATCGCTCCACAAACTCCGTACCGATTATATCGACCTGCTGCTCGTTCACCAGCCTTTTGGCGATTACTATGGGACATACCGGGCAATGGAAAAGGCATACAGGGACGGTAAAGTCCGGGCCATAGGCTTGAGCAATTTCTATGATGCCCGGTTTGTTGATCTGGCGGAAAACATGGAAATCAAACCCGCCGTCCTGCAGTTGGAGACGCACGTGTTTTCCCAGCAGGCCAGAATGAGAGAACTGATAAAGGATTACGGAACGCGTCTGATGGCCTGGGGGCCACTGGCGCAAGGCACAGACCGGATTTTCACAAATGAAACGCTGAAAAATATCGGGGCGAAATATGGCAAGACCAGTGCCCAGGTCGCTCTAAATTTCTTGACGGGTGAAGGTATTGTAGCGATTCCCAAATCGGTACATACGTTACGCATGACAGAGAATCTGGACATTGAGAGTTTCGAACTGACAGAAACAGACCGGGAGATGATCCGAAAACTGGATACGGGACTGTCCAAGGTTGACTTCAACGATCCGGCGATGGCGAAATACCTATTGGAGTATGATAAGAATTTCAATCCGGACAATTGACAGTATATAAAAATATAACCGTATTCATCAAAAGCAGGCGAAAATATAAATGGAATATCATTCTTTTTTTGCCTGCTTTTATTATATGGGATAAAGTCCGCAAAAACAGTATAGAGATCGGTACGGATGGTTCAAATCTGTATTATAAATGTTCGTTAAAAAACAAACGATAATTTGTGTTCTATTTTATTGTTCGTATATTTGCGAACAATAAAATAGAACAAGGGAGGAATTAAAGATATGGAGCAGCAAGAACAAATTGCCCGTTTTGCTAAGGCTTTGGGACATCCTACCAGGATAGCGATATTAAATTTTCTTGCCAAACAAGAAAGTTGTTATTTTGGGGATATTCACGATGAGTTACCTATCGCCAAAGCGACCGTTTCCCAGCATCTAAAAGAATTAAAAGATGCTGGACTGATACAGGGTGAAATAGAAACGCCCAAAGTAAAATATTGCATAAATCGTGAAAACTGGGAGATCGCAAGACAATTGTTCGCCCAATTATTTTGCGATTGTGCTTGTAAAAAAGGTGCTTGCTGTGAATAGCAGCCCTTTTTTTAAGAATATTGTTCGTTGTTTTGCGAATTACATTTAGCAAATACGGTGAGATGCTGATCTCTCCGGTCTTGATATTTGTAGGGGTATTCATGCTTTTCGGAGATCGTTTGAACCTGCCAAAATTTGGTTTTTCAGGAACTGGAAAGACTGAAAAGTTAAAGGGGAATTTAGGCTGTCTTTTGCTTGGAGTGCTTTTCGCTCTGGCGTTTTGTCCTACCAGCGGACTATTTTATTTCGGGATGCTCATACCCATGTCGGCAACAGAACCGGGGGGGCTACCTTTTGCCCGTTGTCTATGCTGTGGCTACCGGCCTGCCTGTTATCCTGGTTGCCTGGATCTTGGCGTACAGCGTTGCCGGAATAGGTAAATTCTATAACCGCATACAGATTTTTCAAAAATGGTTTAACAGAGTGGTTGCCGCCTTGTTTATTGCAGTCGGTATTTATTACGCATATATCAATTACTTATAATTAAAATAAAACAGAATATGAAAAAGATAGAAATTTTTGTAGAAATTTTTGATCCGGCGATGTGTTGTCCTACCGGATTGTGTGGCCCGAATATCAATCCTGATCTTATGAGGATTGCGGCAGTTCTGGAAACTCTCAAAAGACAAGGAATCATTGTTGAACGCCATAATTTGCGGGATGAACCGCAGCTTTATGTCAGCAATAAAACAGTTAATGACTATTTGATGAAAGAGGGTGCGGACGATCTGCCGATTACCATAGTAGAGGGCGAAATCGTGGTTACAAAGAGTTATCCAACCAACAAGCAATTAAGCGAATGGACGGGGGGTAATTTAGATATTGTTCCAATTATTAAATAATGAGATTATGAAGAATTTTAATTTATCCGATATACAACTGACAAAGTAACAGGTAAGGGTGGTGTAGGTAAAACTTCTATCGCTTGCGCTACGGCTGTCGGCCTTGCGGATCTTGGCAAAAAAATATTGTTGATAAGTACAGATCCGGCCTCTAACCTGCAAGATGTGTTCGGGCAGGAATTAAACGGGCATGGTACGGATATATCCGAAGTTCCTGGCCTCGTGGTTGTAAACCTTGATCCGGAAAAGGCCGCCGCAGAATACCGGGAAAGCGTGATTTCCCACGATAGGGGGAAATTGCCGGAAAGTGTAATCCGAAATATGGAAGAACAACTTTCCGGATCTTGTACGGTGGAGATCGCAGCATTCAATGAATTTTCGGACTTTATTACCGATGAAGCCAAACAAAGGGAATACGATCATATCATTTTTGATACAGCACCAACAGGGCATACCCTAAGAATGTTGCAACTTCCGTCTGCCTGGAGTACGTTTATCAGTGAGAGCACACATGGCGCGTCTTGCTTAGGCCAGTTGTCAGGGTTG
>NZ_MNQY01000120.1:0-73811 GCF_001915675.1 Parabacteroides sp. merdae-related_45_40
TGTACGAAAGTAGAATCACCGCTAAACTCGACACAGCTTTCGGGTACGGACAATACATTCTCCGCACGCTTCAACACAATCTCGGCGTTGGCACTGTAGCCGGCACGGATAAAGGCATCGCCTGGCATATGCACGGCTGCCTTCACCTCAAACAGCACAGCCCCGTTCTCTTCCACACCTTTAGGAGCCACATACTCCAGTTCAGCATCGAACGTGCGGCTTTCCATAGCGCCAACCGTCAATTTGATCGGCATCCCTTCATGGATACGGCCGACTTCCGTCTCGTCTACTTTCCCCCTAAAGATCATATTGCTCATATCGGCAACAGTAGCGATCGTCGTACCGTCGTTGAAAGTATTCGATTGGATCACCGAGTTACCGACCTTGATAGGCACATCCAAGATCATACCGGTGATAGTAGAACGAACCTGTGTCGTACTGGAAGCGGCAGACCGTTTAGAGATACCTTCACGGATAATCTCAAGAGCATCCTGAGCGTTCTCTGCCTCTTCCTGCGCCTTTTTATAGTTGGCAAGAGATGTTTCGTAATCTTCTTTGGAGATAACCCCCTGTTTATGCAACTCTTTATCCCGCTTGAAGGTAGCACTGATCTGTTCGTGGCTGATCTTCGCCACCCGTACACGCGATTCGGCACTATTCAACTGAACCATTTCAGGAATAACCTTGATACGAGCAATGATCTCCCCTTCTTTCACCATCTGTCCAGCTTCTTTCAGCAATTCGGAGATGATACCCGACATTTGTGGTTTGATAAGGACTTCATCACGAGGTTCGACCTTTCCGGTCGCCACGGTCTTCGTCTCAATCGTGTCACGTGCAGGGGTAACCAACTCATAGAGGGTAATGACAGGTTGCGCTTTCTTCCACAAGAAATAGAAAGTGCCGACAACAGCAACTCCCACAAATACCAAAAAGATGATCCGCAGGACTTTTTTTACGATACGATTCTTCATAACTATACTTTTTTATTAATTGACAATGGAAATATTTATGATTTATACGTAGACACAAATTATAAATCATAAATCTGAAATCCAATTCACTCTTCTCTGATAGCATCTATCGCCTTGATCTGCATGGCACGCCAGGCCGGGATCAACCCGGCAAGGAGACCGCTGAACAACAGAATTATGGTAGCTGCCACCGCTGTCCCGATATGGATTTCGGGATTGGAAAAAAACGTGTCGTTAGACACATCTCCGCCGCTTGCCATCGCATTGTTCACCACATCGAGCAGGAATACACCCACGCTAAGCCCGATCAACCCGGCAAGGGACGTCAACAGCAGGCTCTCACTCATGATCTGCGATATAATATCGAAAGGCTTCGCACCGATCGCACGGCGCACTCCGATCTCGCGTGTCCGCTCCCGAACTGTCACCATCATAATATTACTAACCCCAATAATACCAGCCAGCAGAGTTCCGATACCCCAGAATATTAATACCGGTGAACAACATATCGAATGTTTCGAACTGTTTGGCTATCGTAAAGCTGCTGATAGCATGTTCGTCCGTCGGGGAAATTTCGTTCTGCGAACGCAGGACCGTCTTTATGTCTTCCACCATCTTATCACAGGAATAACCGTCGTCGGCCGTCGCACAGAGGAACCAGAACTTGTCTCCCTGGTTGGAAGCCTGCTGGAGCGTCTTAAACGGGATCATTACGCTTTCCTCCGTACGCCCGCCAATCTGGGCACGGGGCTTCGGCTTGATCACACCGACTACCTGGTAATAGATGCCATTCACCCGTATGTACTGTCCGATCGGATCTTCATCCGGGGCAAAAAGGACTTCGCGCACGATATTACCGATCAGGCACACCTTACGCTTTTCGATCATGTCGATTTCATTTAACAAGCGTCCCGCCAAGATATGCTGCGTTTCGATATTGAAATATTCAGAATAGACGCCACGCACGTTATATGTACCAGCTTTCTGTCCTCTCACTACATTATTCTGTCCGCCCCATTGCATAATCATCGGCGAAAGATAGCGCACTCCTTTCACACGCTGGCGGATCGTCTCCAAGTCGCGGTTGCGCATCTGCCAGTAACGCCCTTTCTTATACCCTTTGTAGGGTTCGCCGGTCCGTTCGGAAAAGAAGAATGCGGAGTTCGTCGAAAAACCGTCGACGTTCTTCAACACGCCATTCTTAAAACCGTTGCCGGAACCCAACAGGATCACCAGCATCAGGATGCCCCAGAACACACCGAAGCCGGTCAGCAGGCTACGGGTTTTATTACGGGTGATCGTCACCCATATTTCCACCCAGCGATCTATATCAAATATGAACATAATCTTTCTATTTTCAATTACCAATTATTCATTGCGCATGGCCTCGATCGCCGTGATCTTGACCGCCTTGCGGGCAGGGAAATAGCCGGCCAGCACGCCTGCCCCGATGATCAGGGCCGTAGCGGACAACACCACACTGAGGTTCACCGTCGGATTCAGGAAGATGCTCATGTCATCCTGCGAAACATTCTTTCCGGCATTCATCATCTCCATAACCGAATTGATTCCTTCTGTCAGCCCGATCCCTAAGATCATGCCCAAATAACCGAACACTGCCGTGATCAGGATCGATTCGACAATGATCAGTTTCAGGATGGAGAACGGAGTCGCCCCTATCGCCTTCCGGATGCCGAACTCCCTCGTCCGCTCACGTACCGTTATCAGCATGATGTTGCTCACGCCTACGATCCCGGCAGTCAGTGTCCCGATGCCGATCACCCAGATAAAGAGGGCGATACCGTTCAGCATCCCGTTCAGCATCATGAAGTTTTCGAGCGTGCTCCACATACCGATCGCCCGCCGGTCTTCGGGGTCGAACTTATGCCGCGCTCCCATCTGCTGGCGGAAACGTTTCTCGAAAGCGTCAAATTCTTCCTGCGTGGAAATACCTTTCACCGTAAAGATAATCTCATCCAGTCCGTAGCCAGCGTTATACAAGGTCTGCGCCGTACTGAAAGGGATATAGGCCGGCGCGTTGTTGTCGTTGTCCTCCGCCTTATAGACACCGATAACCTGGTATGCGACACTTCCGGCATTCACATATTTGCCCAACGGGTCCTCACCTTTGAAAAGGACTTCTTTCATGCGGGGACTCAAGACAATCACCTTCCTTTTTTCCTTTACATCTATATCATTGATAAAACGGCCGTTTCCTACCGTCATTTCGATATTGTCAATCACCGCCTTCGAAGGGTGCACTCCGTTCAGGGAATAGGCGTTATATTCGTCTCCATAGGAAAGCGTATCGCTCCGGCTGATACTCGCCGTGATCAAATCCACTTCGGGATTTTCGCGAGGGATGGCAATCAGATCTTCATCTTTGTATTCGATCCTCCGGTTCATCTGCATTCCCTTGTACGGCTTGCTCGTGTAGCGCGGCCATGTCTCCACCCGATTCAGGCTAAAGTTGCGAAAGTTCGACATGATCCCGTTCTTCATCCCGTTTCCTGCCCCCAAGAGGACAATCAACATGAAAATCCCCCATGCTACGGAAAAGCCGGTCAGGAAGGTACGGAGTTTATTCTTTTGGATCGTACTCCATATTTCTCGGAAATTATCAAAGTCAAACATGTCCCAATCCTTTTTCTATTGTTTCTATCAGACCGTCTTTCACGCGGATAATGCGGTCGGTTGCCTCGGCCACGGAAGGTTCGTGCGTCACGATCACCATCGTCAGCCCTTCGAGGTTTACTTCACCTCAACCGTCGTCTTACTGTCCAACGCTCCGGTCGGTTCATCCGCCAAGATCACCTGCGGTTTGGCAATCAGGGCGCGGGCAATGGCAACACGCTGTTTCTGTCCACCGGACATTTCGTTCGGCATATGCTCCGCCCAGTCTTTCAGCCCGACCATATCCAGATATTCCAACGCCATAGCGTTTCGCTTCTTGCGACCTACTCCCTGGTAGTACAGGGGCAACGCTACGTTCTCCACCGCATTTTTGAATGAAATCAGGTTAAAGGATTGGAAGATAAAACCGATCATCCGGTTACGCAGTTCCGCCGCACGGGTTTCGCTCAGATTGCGGATCAACTGCCCGTTCAGGGTATAAATGCCCGTATCGCCCCCATAATAGACACCATCTCTCCCTTCTCTATATCCAAGTCTATGCCTTTCAAAACATGTAGCGGCGCACCATTAAAATACGTTTTGTTAATTCCTTCCAGATGAATCATTATATTTGTTGTTACTTTTATCTATTAGACGAACATTTTGCAAAATCGTTACATAAATAGAAAAATATTTTGTCATTAACTGCCACAAATATATGCTTTACCAAGATACCTTGTATCACAAGGTACTTATATTTAACCCAAATTAACCTCACATAGGTATATATTTCTTTGTAGAAAACGACATTTACATCTGCATGGAAACCTAATCAGATTTGCATCTATTTTATTTTCTACAATGTCGAAAACAGATTACACTTGTATCCATTCGGAAATCCCCTATTGAGAACCACTTGTCAATTGCCAATATTACTGTACCTTTGCACCTATGAACAAAAGAAATATAATACATTCAATAAATATGGTAACAATAGGAACACCGAAGTCGGCTACCGCAACGAAAGTTTTGCTCTGCGGTTCTGGCGAATTAGGCAAAGAATTTGTAATTGAATTACAGCGTTATGGAGTGGAAGTAATCGCTTTGGACAAATATGCAGATGCTCCGGCCATGCAAGTCGCCCACCGTTCGTATGTCGTATCGATGTTGGACGGAGACGCTTTGCGCGAGATTGTAGAAAAAGAAAAACCAGATTATATCGTTCCCGAAGTGGAGGCCATCGCAACACAGACGTTGATGGAACTGGAAAAAGAAGGATTCCATGTCATCCCGACAGCCCGTGCCACCTGGTTGACTATGAATCGCGAAGGCATCCGCCGTTTGGCTGCCGAGGAATTGGGTTTGCCGACCTCTCCTTATCGTTTTGCCGAGACAGAAGAAGAATTTATCGAGGCTGTCAAAGTTATCGGAATGCCATGTGTCGTCAAGCCGATCATGAGCTCGAGCGGACACGGACAAAGCATTATCCGTAAAGAAGAAGATATCGACCGCTCCTGGCACTATGCACAGGAAGGCGGACGTGCCGGCGCCGGAAAAGTGATCGTGGAAGGGTTTGTCGATTTCGATTACGAAATCACCCAGTTGACCGTCCGTCATATTGGAGGCACATCATTCCTAGAACCGGTCGGACACGTACAGGTTGACGGCGACTATCGTGAATCCTGGCAACCACAGGCAATGAACCCGGTTGCCAAAGAAAAGGCACGCGAAATTGCAGGCAAAATCACGGAGGCGCTCGGCGGCCGCGGTATTTTCGGGGTCGAATTGTTTGTTAAGGGCGAAGATGTCATTTTCAGCGAAGTCTCTCCCCGTCCGCATGACACAGGAATGGTCACAATGATCACGCAGGATCTTTCGCAGTTCGCTTTGCATGCCCGTGCTATATTAGGCCTACCGATCCCGAACATAGCTTTTCACGGTGCAGGCGCTTCGCGTGCTGTTGTGGTCGAAGGGGACAGCAACCAACTTTCATTAGGCAACCTGGATAAGGTCTTGGAACAGCCGGACACCCAAATGCGCTTCTTCGGTAAACCGGAAGTCCACGGACATCGCCGTATGGCAGTGCTGCTGGCACGCGGATTGGATGTGGCCGATGCACGCCGAAAGACAGGGGTGATGATGGAGCAACTGGAAATAAAGTTGTAATATCGTAATCAGCATTGACCGGACGCAAACGAACGCTGATTTGCACAACAAGAATGCGACCTTCCGTGTTTTGTTTATAAAAAGAAAGGAAAATATATATGAGACTTACTTATATCTACCACAGTGGTTTTGCCATCGAGGCAGACGAATTTGCCATTTTGATCGATTATTATAAAGACACAGGGAGGTCACCGGAAAAAGGTTTCGTGCATGAGAAACTATTGAATCGTGCGGGTACATTATATGTATTGTCATCCCATTTCCATCCGGATCATTTCAATCCGGAGGTATTGAGATGGAAAACATACAAAAAAGATATCGTCTATCTTTTCGGCAAAGATATTTTGAAAAGGAACCGGGCGGGGAAAGAAGATGCGATCTATCTCAAAAAAGGAGATTTCTATGAAGATCATAACTTGCGGATCAAGGCATTCGGATCGACAGACTCCGGCATATCCTTCCTGATCGAAGCCGAAGGGAAACGCCTTTTCCATGCTGGCGACCTGAATAACTGGCACTGGAAAGACGAATCGACTCCCGAAGAAGCCGCAGAAGCAGAACAAAATTATCTGAAAGAATTAGACGATTTGGCAAAGGCGACCGACAAGCTGGATGCTACCATGTTTCCGGTCGATCCGCGTATCGGGACCGACTTCATGCGCGGTGCACAACAGTTTGTAGATCATATCAAAACCAATATCTTTGTACCGATGCATTTTTGGGATCGTCCGGCGGAGGTGGTTGCTTTCAGACCTTACGCGGAATCGCGTGGTTGCCGGTATGCGTTGATATCCGTTCCGGGAGAAGGGACAGACATTTGAAAATGGAAAATTAAAAAATAGAGAGAAAATGGAAATAAAGAGCAGATTTGATCATTTTAATATCAATGTCCTGGATCTGGACAGAAGTATTGCGTTTTATGGAAAAGCGCTTGGTTTGAAAGAACATCACCGCAAGGAAGCGACAGACGGTTCGTTCACCTTGGTTTATCTGACAGACAACGAGACAGGATTTCTGTTGGAACTGACCTGGCTTCGCGACCGGAAAGAAGCATACGAATTGGGAGACAATGAAAGCCATCTCTGTTTCCGTGTAGCCGGCGATTATGACAAGGTACGCGAATATCACCGAAAACTCGGATACATCTGTTTCGAAAATAACGAGATGGGCTTGTATTTCATCAATGATCCAGACGATTATTGGATTGAAATTTTACCTGCTAAATAACATATCGGGTAACATATTCACGTCCATTTCGGTTTTTTTTGAATAAAATCATTGTACCTTACCAGATTCCTCTTATATTTGCTTTCCAGAAAAAGCATTATTAATCTAAAATATAAAATCATGGAGAAGCCTTATGTAGTAGGTATCGATATAGGTGGTACCAATACTGTTTTTGGCGTAGTAGATGCAAGAGGAACGATCTTGTACAGTAGTTCAATTAAAACCGGAAAGTATACTGATGTCGACGATTATGTCAGCGAACTTGCAAATGGCCTGAAATTAGTGATCGACCAGGCAGGTGGCGTAGATAAAATAAAAGGTATAGGTGTAGGAGCTCCGAACGGTAACTTCTTTAACGGTTGTATCGAATTTGCACCAAACCTTCCTTGGAAAGGTAAAATTCCTTTGGCTCAGTTAATCAGCGAAAAGGTGGGTGGTGTGCCCGTGGCATTGACAAATGATGCGAATGCAGCTGCTATCGGTGAAATGACGTATGGTGCTGCCCGCGGTATGAAAGACTTTATCGTGATCACATTAGGTACAGGTGTCGGGAGCGGCATCGTAATCGGCGGTAACCTGGTTTACGGGCATGATGGATTTGCAGGCGAGCTAGGTCACGTGATCATGCGTCGTAATAACGGACGTCCTTGTGGTTGTGGTCGTCAAGGTTGTTTGGAAGCATATGCTTCTGCTACAGGAGTTGCCCGTACGGCACGCGAATTTCTGGAAATCCGTAAGGATGACAGCTTGCTTCGCGAATTGGATCCGGACGAAATCACATCCAAAGACGTGTATGACGCAGCAATGAAGAATGACAAGCTGGCTTTGGAAATCTTCGAATTCACAGGTAACATCCTGGGTGAAGCATTCGCTGATTTCGTTGCATTCTCCAGCCCAGAAGCGATCATCCTGTTCGGAGGCCTAACTAAAGCCGGAGATCTGATTATGAATCCGATCAAACGTTCAATGGAAAAAAACATGTTGAAAGTGTTCGAAGGCAAGACAAAATTATTATTCTCCCAATTGAAAGAAAGCGATGCAGCCGTATTGGGCGCAAGCGCACTGGGTTGGGAAGTGAAGTAATAAAAACACAAAGCTATTTCAGGCACGGATTTCGCGGATTGCACAGTTTGTTAGAACAGTGAAATCCGTGTAATCCGTGCCTGACTATTAAAAATAAAATATCATGTCCCATCCTTTACATCAATTTACGTATTGTCCGAAATGCGGAGCCAGGACATTTGTGGAACGCAACGAGAAAGCCAAACAATGCACAACTTGCGGGTTCGTCTATTATTTCAATCCTTCCTCGGCTGTCGCCTGCTTCATCCGCAATTCAAAAGGAGAACTGCTGTTGGTACGTCGTGCCAAAGAACCCGCTAAAGGGACACTCGACTTGCCGGGAGGCTTTGTCGATATGTATGAATCAGCCGAAGATGCAGCCCACCGGGAAGTGAAAGAGGAAACGGGACTTGACATCGCCGGCTGCCGTTATCTCTTTTCCATTCCCAATCTTTATCCCTATTCCGGCTTCGAGGTACATACGGTCGATATGTTCTTCGAATGTCTGACCGAATCCTTCGACGGAGCAAAAGCTGAAGACGATGCAGCCGAGATCATTATTCTGCCAGCCAACCAGTTGAATCCGGACGATTTCGGATTGCAATCTATCAAAAAAGCAGTAGACCGCTATATAAAGTAATATATTTCTTATATTTGCAACTTAGAACCAACATATACCGTTATATTTACATATATCTGTATTATAAAAGCTAAGGAGTGATGAAAAGAATACTTATTCCACTGTGCATAGTGGTAGGGAGTCATGTCGCATACGGGCAGCGGTCGTACCAGTTTGATGCACCGGATCGCCTATTTGTAGAAGGGAAAGAGTTGTTTAGTTTAAAAAATTATGCCGGTTGCATTGACAAGTTGGAGGCTTACAAACAGCATTCCACGAATGCCGACCTGATCCAAGAGGCAGACTATATGCTGGTCTATGCCGCTTATGAACAGGGACGCCCTAATGCTGACGAGTTGCTAAAAGACTATCTGGAAGAATATCCAGCTTCCCGCCATAGCGACGAGATCGGTTACATGATCGGTTCCGTACATTTCGAACGCGGTGAATATGAAAAAGCTATTTTCTGGTTCAACGAGGCCGATATCGACATGTTGAGTCCCGAACAGCAGGAGGCTTATTCTTTCCGCCTGGCTTATTCGCTGTTGCAGACCGGTGAGATGGAAAAAGCCCGCGGCTACTTCGCACGGATCGAGCAGGTCGGAGACAAATATAAGGAAGCCTCGACCTATTATGTCGCCTACATCGACTACGCGATGGGGAATTACAACAATGCTCTGATCGAGTTTTCCCGTCTGAAAGAGAGCCCGAAATACCGTGAGCAGTCGCAATACTACATCGCACAGATTTATTTTATCCAGAGCAAATACGAAAAGGTGGTGAAAGAAGGTGAAGAACTTCTCTCTCTCTATCCCGATAGCAAGAACAACAGCGAGATGTACCGGATCGTCGGTGATTCATATTATCATTTGGGCGACCAGGAAAAAGCGATCCGGATGTTGAGCAAATATGTTTCATCTACGGAAAACCCGCTCCGCAGCGATCTGTACATCTTAGGTGTATGCTACTTCAATAAAGGAAATTACAGCAATGCGGTCAACGCCCTGAGCCGGACCGTACGCCAGAACGACGAGCAGACACAGAACGCCTATCTCTATCTCGGACAGTCTTACCTGAAGTTAGGCGACAAAAACAATGCCCGCATGGCATTCGAGGCTGCTGCCACCTTTTCATTCGACAAGCAGATAAAGGAAGTCGCCATGTACAACTACGCATTGCTCATCCACGAAACGGCATTTACAGGGTTCGGCGAGTCGGTGACGATCTTTGAAGACTTCCTGAACGATTTCCCTAACTCGCAATACGCAGACAAGGTGAACGACTATCTGGTCGAAGTCTACCTGACTACCAAGAACTACGAAGCCGCTTTGAAATCAATCAACAAGATCAAACATCCGAGTACCAAGATACTGGAAGCCAAACAGGACATCCTTTTCCAACTCGGAACACAGGCTTTTGCCAATGTCAAGCTGGATGACGCCGTCAGTTTGTTCAGCCAGGCAATCCAGCTCGGTTCTTATAATATGGAAGCCCGCAACGACGCCTATTTCTGGCGTGGCGAATCCTACTACCGCATGGGAGAATATGAAAACGCGATATCGGACTATCGCACGTATCTAAACAATACGCGCCAGCGCAATACGGACATGTATGCTCTGGCTTATTATAACTTAGGTTACAGCTATTTCAAACTGCGGGATTACAGTGCGGCCCTGAACCGTTTCCGCCAATATGTCGACTTGGAAAGTAATCGGCAGGCCGCTTCTTTGGCTGACGCTTACAACCGTATCGGCGATTGCCTGTATCAGAACCGCCAGTTCAGCCTGGCTGAAGAAAACTATTCACGTGCAGCCCAGTTGTCTCCTTCCGCTGGCGATTACTCGATCTACCAGAAAGGATTCCTGTTAGGGTTGCAGAAAGACTATAAAGGCAAGATCAGCGCAATGGACCGCCTGATCAGCGAATATCCGGAATCGCAATATGTAGACGATGCGTTGTTCGAGAAAGGACGCTCTTATGTCTTGCTCGAAAACAGTTCTTCCGCCGCACAGGCGTTCGAAAAGCTGATCCGCGAATTTCCTCAGAGCAGCCTGGCACGTAAAGCAGGCATCCAGCTCGGTTTACTTTACTACAACGACAACCAGCCGGAAAAGGCGCTCGCTGCCTACAAGCAGGTGATCAGCAATTATCCGGGCAGCGAAGAGGCTAAAATCGCATTGCAGGACTTGAAATCTGTTTATATCGACCTCAACGATATCAATGCTTATGCCAGCTATGTGAACTCCATAGGCGGCAATATCCGCTTGGAAGTAGGCGAACAGGATTCGCTGACCTATATCGCCGCCGAAAAACTCTTCATGCGCGGTGACAACGACGGTGCTCGCCGTAGCCTGGCGGGTTACCTGCAAACATTCCCCGAAGGGGCATTCAGTTCGAATGCCAACTTCTACTTAGGTAGCATCGCTTTTGCCAAGAAAGAGTTCGACGAAGCCATCCAACGGTTCAAATCGGTCATTGCCAGCGGCGACACCAAGTTCCTCGAAGAATCGGTTGCCCGCACGGCCGAAATTGAATACCTGAGCAAAGATTATCCGGCCGCATTGGAAAGCTTCAAACGCTTGCAGATCGTAGCCGAGAATCCGGAGAACAGACAGGCCGCCCGTTTAGGCATCATGCGCTGCGCCTTGCAGACGGGACAGCAAAAGGATGCCCTTCTGGCGGCAGACGAATTACTGAAAGAACCGAAGCTCTCTCCCGAACTGGAAGCCGAAGCCCGTTACGTACGTGCTAAAGCCTATATCGCCCAAAAACAGGCGAACAAGGCGCTTGCCGACCTGAAAGAATTGAGCAAAGATACCCGTACGGTACACGGTGCGGAGGCCAAATATCTGTTGGCCCAACTATATTACGATACCAACGATGACAAGAATGCCGAAAAGGTGCTCATGAACTTCATTGAGAACGGTACGCCTCACCAATACTGGCTGGCTCGCGGATTTATCCTGCTGGCCGACATCTATATCCGCCAGGGCGATGACTTCCAGGCTCGTCAATACCTCACCAGCCTGCAGAACAATTATAAAGGTGACGACGATATCGCCGGTATGATAGAAAATAGATTGGGTAAACTTAAGAACTAAGAAAAAGTGATGAAGACAATATACAACATCAAAGCATTGTGTGTGATGGCCCTGTTAGGGAGCGTCGCAACCATCAGCGCACAGGAAGACAAAACGAAGGAAAAAAACCTGAACCGGGAAATGACGCTCGAACGCGAATATGACCCGACCGTACAGGATGCCAGCAAAGTGAACACATTGCCGGTCATCAAAGAACCGGTTGTCAAGAAGATGCCGATCGACTACGCAACTTTCACCGTCCCCGCCGATCCGGAGAAGGAGATCAGCCTCCTGCCTTCAGGCAATATCATGACGGATATCCAGTACAACAAACGCCGCGGTTATTTCAACTTCGGCGGCGGTACGTATCTGAACCTGAACGGCGACTTAGGCTACCACATCCTGAGCACGGACAAGGATAAGCTGAATATCTGGTTCTCCCATCGTTCGACAAACGGGAAGGTGAAATATATCGATACGGACTTCGACAAGGTTAAGGCCAAATTGAATGATAACTTAGGTGGACTCAACTTCAAACACGCATTTGAAAAACTATCGCTGGACATGGGGATCAAATACGGATACTCCGCATTCAATTACTACGGGTTACCGGTTTACAGTCCCGAATCATCAGTAACATTAGTTCCGGAAAATTTCGACCGTGAGACCAATCAGGTAAACCAAACTATCCAGGCAAAGATCGGAGTCGAATCGAAAGAAGACGCTCCTGTCGGCTATCTGTTAGATCTCGGATATACCAACTTCTCCCATAAATATGCATTAAGCAAGGAACAGGACGGACCTACGGAACATACGTTCGACGTAAAGTTTGATTTGAACGCCCGTTTCGGCGGTGAGCAGCGCATCGGATTAGGAGGAAACGTAGAATACTTCAATTACAGCCTGCCGACAATGGGCGGACAGGAATATCTGGAATTTGAAAACCATGCCGAAGCAACTCTTTCGCCTTATTACAAAGTGTCGGGAGACAATTGGAATTTGAAGTTAGGTGCGAACATCATGTTCGTGACCGGTGACAACAGCAAATTTATGGCCTCCCCGAATATTACGGCTGACGTGGAAGTTGCCGATAAAACCGAGCTTTACCTGGTTGCCGGCGGCAAACTCTACTCAAACAGCATGTACGAAATTTCGCAGGTCAACCGCTACATCAACCCGACGATGGAGCTGCTTCCTTCCCGTAACTATCTGGATGGGACGGTCGGTATCAGAAGCGGTATCGCTCCCGGTTTCTGGTTCGATGTATTCGGAGGTTATAAGATCACGAACGACGAAGTTTTCTTCGTTCCGACGCTTCTTCCCCCAAGTCTGCAAGGAGATATTTTTGCCAATACCAGCGTAGCGATGCAAGCAAACGCGAAACATGCGTTCGGCGGTGTCAATCTGAAATATAGCTACCAGCAATTATTCGATATCAACCTGAAAGGTGTCTACAATAGTTGGAATGTCGACGATATCGAAGATGCTTACGGTAAACCCGAAATGGAATTGACAGCCGGCATCACCGTCCGCCCGATCAGCCAAGTAACTGCTTCTTTGGATTATTATTTAGCAACTGGCCGCAAGACGTTCTTAGGAAGACCGGAAGGTGAAAAGATGAAAAACATCAACGAACTCAACCTGACCGGAACTTACACCCTAAACGACACCTTCGGGCTGTATCTGAAACTGAACAACGTCCTGTTCCAGAAATACGAACTCTATTACGGCTATCCGATGCAGAGTTTCAGCGCGATGATCGGGGTAAACATCAATTTCTGATACTAATTTTTATCCGTACAGCCTGCCGCCACTCGCGACAGGCTGTTTTTGTTTATAGAGAAGCTGGCATGAGACATGCGAGGCTGTTTTCAGGCAAAAGCTCCCCGGCATGCTGCATGCCGACATCTTTTCAGCGGAAAACATCGTATCTTTGTCCCCGAATTAAATAAACAAACATGCAAGGAACAAAAAATCTGACAGAAGGGCCTATTAAAAAGCAACTGTTCAACCTGGCGCTTCCCATCATGGGAACCTCGTTTATACAAATGGCCTACAGTATCACCGATATGGCCTGGGTAGGGCGTCTGGGTAGCGAAGCGGTAGCCGCTATCGGAGCTGTCGGTATCCTGACGTGGATGACGACTTCGATCTCCTATCTGAATAAAGTGGGTTCGGAAGTCAGCGTGGCACAAAGCATCGGAGCCCGTGAGGAAGATGATGCCCGCGCCTTTGCCTCCCACAACCTGACGATCGCCCTCATGATTTCCGTCTGTTGGGGATTCCTGTTGTTCGTCCTGGCAAATCCGATCATCAGTTTCTTCAAGCTCGACACAGAAATTTCCGGCACAGCAGTGTCTTATCTCAGGATCGTGGCAACCGGGTTTCCGTTCATTTTCTTGGCAGCCGCCTGTACCGGAATTTATAATGCGGCTGGACTAAGTAAAATCCCGTTCTACGTCAGCGGTAGCGGATTGATCATGAATATGGTACTCGATCCGTTGTTTATATTCGGGTTTGGAATGGGAACAAACGGAGCGGCTTGTGCGACTTGGTTGTCGGAAGCGACCGTACTGGCCATCTTTATCTATTACCTGAAAAAGAAAAACCGGCTGTTCGGAGGATTCCCTTTCCTCATCCGGTTGAAAAGCCGCTACAGCAGACGAATCTTTCAGTTGGGGCTTCCCGTAGCACTGCTAAACAGTCTGTTTGCCGTTATCAACCTGATGATGGCACGCACGGCCTCCACCTATGGCGGACATATCGGACTGACGACGATGACAGCCGGTGGACAGATCGAAGCGATCGCCTGGAATACCTCACAAGGATTCAGCACGGCTCTAAGCACGTTCGTGGCGCAAAACTTTGCCGCCCGGAAAAAAGAACGTGTCCTGGGTGCTTACCATACGACACTGAAAATGACTGCCCTGTTCGGAATCTTCTGTACGTTGCTTTTCGTGTTCTTCGGCAGCGAAGTATTCTCGCTGATCATACCCGAAAAGGCCGCTTATGAGGCAGGAGGCGTTTTCCTTCGCATCGACGGCTACTCTATGTTGTTCATGATGCTGGAAATAACAATGCAGGGATTATTCTACGGTACGGGCCGCACGCTCCCACCCGCCATCATCAGCATCACGTTCAACAGCCTTCGTATCCCGATGGCGATCGGGTTGACAGCAATGGGACTGGGCATCACCGGTGTCTGGTGGGCAATCAGCATTTCCAGTATGCTGAAAGGGATCGTCGCATTCATTTGGTTCCGTATTTTACAGAAGAAGATATTGTGATACAAACAAACTATTCCTTATTTTTGCCGGATAATAACAAATACATAGTAAAACATTATCATAATGAACAATTCATTAAAGCCGGAAACCCTCTGCGTGCAGGGAGGCTGGCAACCGAAAAAGGGAGAACCGCGCGTCCTGCCCATCTATCAGAGCACGACATTCAAGTATGACACCAGCGAACAGATGGCCAAACTGTTCGACTTGGAAGAGAGCGGATATTTCTATACCCGCCTGCAAAACCCGACAAACGATGCTGTCGCAGCCAAGATCGCCGCTTTGGAAGGTGGCGTAGGCGCCATGCTGACATCTTCCGGACAGGCAGCCAATTTCTATGCCGTATTCAACATCTGCCAGGCCGGAGACCATATGGTTTGCTCGTCCACGATCTACGGTGGAACGTTCAACCTGTTCGGCGTGACAATGAAGAAGTTAGGCATCGAAGTGACATTCGTCGACCCTGATGCTTCGGAAGAAGAAATATCGGCTGCTTTCCGTCCGAACACAAAGGCTTTGTTTGGCGAAACCTTGTCCAATCCGGGCATGAGTGTGCTCGATATCGAAAAGTTTGCCCGTATCGCCCACAGTCATGGTGTGCCTCTGATCGTGGATAACACATTCGCTACGCCGATCAACTGCCGCCCATTCGAATGGGGAGCCGATATCGTGACGCATTCTACAACCAAGTATATGGACGGCCATGCGACAAGCGTAGGCGGTGCGGTTGTGGACAGCGGCAATTTCGACTGGGATGCACATGCCGACAAATTCCCCGGCCTGACAACCCCGGACGAATCCTATCATGGCCTGACCTACACAAAAGCTTTCGGCAAGATGGCTTATATGACAAAGGCAACGGCACAGTTGATGCGTGACTTAGGTTCCATCCAGGCTCCGATGAACGCCTTCCTCTTGAATTTAGGACTCGAAACCCTGCACCTGCGTATGCCTCAACACTGCAAGAACGCCCAGCAGGTTGCCGAATGGCTCGAGGCAAACGAGCAGGTTGCTTGGGTGAACTTTCCCGGATTAAAGAGCAACAAATATTACGATCTGGCACAAAAATACATGCCGAACGGGACTTGTGGCGTGATCGCTTTCGGCCTGAAAGGTTCCCGCGAAGATGCGATCCGCTTTATGGATAACCTGAAGATGATCTGCATCGTGACCCACGTAGCGGACGCCCGTACCTGCGTCCTCCACCCCGCCAGCCATACGCACCGCCAGTTGACGGACGAACAGCTGATCGAAGCAGGCGTAGCTCCCGACCTGATCCGCCTGTCTGTCGGCATCGAAAATGCAAATGACATCATTGCGGATATCGAGCAGGCGTTGAAATAGTATATAAGAATATTTGAACCTTAAAATGATGATCTATCGGTGAATTAACAGACAAGGCTGCGCATTGTCTGTTAATTCACCGATAGATCTTTTTTCATGTTTCAAATCTGTCAAATCATGAATCAATAAACCACCATCAAATCGATAACGATTTTCCAAACCGGTATATCCAACGGGTAGACAAGCGATGCCATAGGGAAGCAGGTGTTTCCTCCATCAATAAGTCCGGGCGGAACTCACGCAGGATTAGCCAATCCGCCTGCTTCACCCAATGAGAAAAAGCAAGATCCGGCTGATGCGTTTGCGACAGTTGCAACAAAGCATCCAGATCGAACCGATCCGCAATAACGCCGGCCCCGGCATGAACGGCATCAAAAGCATTACAAGCTTGTTCAATATGTGTCGGAACCATCAGAACAGGCTTACCCAAATACATCGCTTCACAAACAGACTCGAACCCAGCAGTCGTGGCATACGCCCTCGCTCCTGCCATATAACGGACAAACAGTGTATCATTCAATTGATGGAAAGAAAGACGGGAATCAACTTTCACTTCAGGAAGCACCTCTTTTTTATCCCAAAAGATATGCAGTTCGACACTCGGATGTACCTTATGCCAGGAACATATCTCTTCACCAAATCCACTATTCAATAAATAGCCATGCAGATAATCCCCTTTTGTCGGTGTCATTTCTAAAACCTCCTTACGCAAAAGAGGAGGAACCACCACGATCCCGTCGGCCGGAACCTCCCGCATCTTACGGAAAGATAACGCCAACTTCTTAGCAGCTCCGATAGCCGTAATGCGGGTAAAGAACTTCAAGGAAGCAAGCGACAGACGATTTTCTTTCGGAAAAGTAAAGTCCGGATGCAGGAATAAGTACTGGTGCGCAATGCAGACCATGACAGCTTTCGGCCGGCAAAACAGGTAAGTAAGTCCGGTCAACAGCTCATAAAAGTTTATGACCACATCTGCTCCTGTCTCCTTTATCATCCGGTTGATATACCGGACACTCGACATATATTTGTGCAACCGGAAAACATTATAAGCTACGCTTTTGACCAGGTTGACCTGTTTATTTTGGGCGGAAGGCAGGAAGTTGGGACTTTCAAACGGATAGACAGGTGCTTCGATCTTCTTGCTAAAGAAATCTGGAAGACGGCGGGCAGGACTTTTGCCAACCAGGACACCAACCACCTGATGGCCTTCGTCCGTCAGCTTCTGACGGAGAGAAAGTGCCTGAGTCAGATGTCCCCGGCCTTCACCCTGTATGATAAACAATATTTTCATATCACTTCGGCATAGTGTAAACAGGAAGGTAGCATTTCATCCGCTGTGTATCCCTCCCTATTATAAGAAACAATATTCCATTCACCTTGTTCATTTTCGACAAGAGCCGTAAGGCTTTCCACCCAATCACCGGAATTCAGATAATGAATATTCCCGTACCAAACATTAGCTGCCTGATGAATATGCCCGCAGATAATACCGTCCAGTTTCTTCGCTTCCGCCAGCTTAACCAGCTCCTTTTCGAAATCGGAGATATAAGAAACAGCACTTTTCACCTTATGTTTGACATGCTGGGAAAGTGAAAAGTAAGGCTTTCCAGCTTTCTCTCTACGCTGGTTGTATATACGGTTCAGCCACAACAGGAAAGTATAGCCCATATCTCCCAACATCGCCAACCAGCGCATATTCGTCGTAACCGTATCGAAGATATCCCCATGTGTCACCAGATAGCGCTTCCCGTGCGTATTCAGAATATAATCTTTCACGATAGAGAGGTTGGAAAAGGTAAACGGAACCAGGTTGTCCAGAAAATCGTCGTGATTCCCACGGACATAGATAATCTCCGTTCCCTGCTTTTCCATCATCTTCATCAGGACTTTAAAGAAATCGGTATGTTGTTGTTTCCAGCGGCGACCTGATTTCCGGAGTTGCCAGCCATCAATGATATCGCCGTTCAGTATCAGACGGCCACAGTTAACATGTTTAAGGAAATTCGTCACTTCTTCGGTCCGGGAATGTTCAGAACCCAGGTGAATGTCCGACAGGACAATGGTTGGATAATACTTTCTCAGTTTCATGTTGTTTCTATTAACACGATACAAAAAAACGTACTTCATATTACGGCATTGCAACAGCCATATGAAAAAACAATGAAGGCCACTCCTTCACAGGGGCAGCCTTCATACAATTTATAGAAAATCCAAATCAATCTTCTGCCTGAGTTGCCTCGTAAGCTTTTAACAGCTTGTCCTGGACATCCGACGGAACCAGTTCATAGCTGGAGAACTTCATGGTAAATGAAGCACGTCCACCTGTGATGGAACTCAAAGATGTCGAGTACGAAGACATCTCTTTCAAAGGCACTTTTGCCAATAGCTTTTCGTAGCCTTTTTCACTATTCATACCCATAATGATGGCGCGACGTCCCTGCAGGTCACTCATCACGTCGCCCAGATAATCAGCCGGAACCGATACTTCTACATCATAAACAGGTTCCAGGATCTTAGGACCGGCTTCTTTAAAAGCGGTACTGAAAGCATTACGGCCTGCCAGCATAAAAGAAATTTCATTACTGTCTACCGGGTGCATCTTTCCGTCATAGACGATGATGCGCACGTCACGGGCATACGAACCAGTCAACGGTCCCTGCTCCATACGAGCCATAATACCTTTCAGGATAGCCGGCAGGAAACGGGCATCGATGGCTCCACCAACGATACTGTTAATAAATACCAGCTTTCCGCCCCAGTCCAAATCTATAGTCTGCGTATCACGTACGCTGATTTTATACTCTTGTCCGCCAAAACGATATGTATCCGGAGCCGGCATACCTTCGTAGTACGGTTCGACGATCAGATGAACTTCACCGAACTGCCCCGCACCACCTGACTGTTTTTTATGGCGGTAGTCCGCACGGGCTGCTTTCGTGATCGTTTCACGATACGGGATTTTCGGTTCGTAGAATTCGATCGGCAATTTATCATTGTTCTCGATTCTCCATTTCAACGTACGAAGATGGAATTCTCCCTGGCCGGAAACGATCGTCTGCTTCAATTCCTTGGACTGTTCGATTATCCACGTCGGATCCTCTTCACGCATACGCATCAAGATTTCCATCATTTTTTCAGCATCTGCTTCATTAACCGGCTTCACGGCACGACGATATTTCGGGTCCGGATATTTGATAAAGTCGAAACGATAATCGCATCCCTTACCATTCAATGTGTTACCACGACGAACATCCTTCAGCTTAACGGTAGCACCGATATCTCCGGCAACCATTTCGGTGACGGCGTTACGGTTTTGTCCGGCAACAGAGAACAACTGCGCGATACGCTCCTTCGAACCACGATCGGCATTCAACAAATCGTCACCTTCTTTTACCTTACCTGATATCACCTTAAAATAAGAAACCTGACCGATATGCGGCTCTACAGTCGTCTTGAAGAAGAACAAACTGGTCGGTCCGTTGGAGTCGGGAGTCACTTCCACACCCTCTGTCGTAACCGGGCGAGGCATCTTATCCGTACAAGGAACGACATTACCTAAGAATTCAAGTGTACGACGAACGCACATGTCACGGCCCGCGCATACGCAGAATACGGGGAACATCCCCCGGATAACGAGACCGGCGCGAATACCGGCACGCATATCGTCTTCACTCAATGTACCTTCTTCAAAGAATTTTTCCATCAACATATCGTCATGTTCGGCAGCCGATTCGACCAATGCCTTGTGAAGTTCCATCGCCTTATCCATTTCTTCCGCCGGAATTTCCAACACTTCGGGAACACCACCTTCAGGTTTCCAACGATACATCTTCATTTTCAACACATCGACAACCGCATTGAAAGACGAACCCGTAGAAACCGGATACTGGATAGGAACAACCTTACCTCCCCATTGTTCACGCAGCTGGGCGATTGTCCCATCATAATCAGCTTTATCGTTATCCAGTTGGTTCACAACAAAGATAACCGGCTTATGAAATTGTTCTGTATACCGGAACTGGTTGATTGTGCCGACTTCCACGCCGTACTGGGCATTCAGTACCATCAGTGCCGTGTCTGTCACGTTCAGAGCGGAAACTGCACCGCCGATAAAATCGTCTGAACCCGGACAATCAATGAAATTCAACTTTCTGTCCTGCCATTCTACACTGAAAACGGTCGAGAATACCGAGTAACCATACTCCTTCTCAACCGGGAAATAATCGCTCACAGTGTTTCCAGACTCCACACTTCCGCGACGTTTTATAACTCCACCCTCGTAAAGCATCGCTTCAGCGAGAGTGGTTTTCCCAGAGCCCGAACTTCCCAAGATAGAGATGTTCTTAATTTCGTTTGTTTGGTATACTTTCATGATATCAAGGTATTAATTTGTGTTTAACAATAAAGATTGCCCCGAAAACCCTTTTCATTCACGGGACCGCAAATTAGAGATTGTAAAGGAGAAAAACAATTTCAAATCCAGTGTTTGAGAACTATGTTGTTTAACAGTTCAAAGATAAAGAGCGGAAAGAAAGACAGATAGAGATAAAAGTTGCTATCTTTGTATCGTTAAAAAGCAGAACTAAGTGGCAGGTTTATATATCCATATTCCCTTTTGCGCCAAACGATGCCTGTATTGCGACTTCTTTTCCAATACGGATATGAAGTTCAAAGAGCCGTATATCGATGCAGCTATCCGGGAGATGGAATTACGTCAGGAATATATAGGAGGGGAACCTCTTGACACCATTTATTTCGGAGGCGGTACGCCCTCCCAACTTCAACAGGTCGACTTCGAACGGATATTCGAGGCTGCGGACCGCTTGTTCGGCACAAGCTCATGCACAGAAATTACGCTGGAAGCCAATCCTGACGATATGACACCGGAATACGTCGCCTCTCTCCGCAACCTGCCCTTCAACCGGATCAGTATGGGAGTACAAAGTTTCAAAGAAAAAGACCTCCGTTTCCTGAACCGGCGCCATGACCGCGAACAGGCTTTGCGCGCAGTCGGGCTTTGCAAAGAAAATGGCATCCAAAACATAAGCATCGACTTGATATACGGGTTGCCCGGACAGACCTTGGAAGAGTGGCAAGAGAATCTGGATGACGCGATCCGTCTGGAAATTCCCCATATATCAGCCTACCACTTAATATATGAAGAAGGGACAGCCCTATATAAATTGATGGAAGCCGGGAAAGTGACTCCTATAGAAGAAGACTTGAGCGTCACCCTTTTCTCCACCTTAATCAATCGGCTGACCGAAGCCGGATATCTCCATTACGAGATTTCCAATTTTGGCCGTCCCGGTTATTTTTCCCGGCACAACAGTTCCTATTGGACCGGCACGAAATATATAGGCATCGGACCTTCCGCCCATTCCTATAATGGAGAAAGCCGGCAATGGAACATATCTTCCCTTCCCCGCTACTTACAAGGGATCAAGGCAGGCATTCCCGATATAGAGATAGAAGAATTGGACATCAACACAAAATACAACGACTTCATCATCACCGGACTACGCACAATGTGGGGAATCCGGACAGCTGATATCCGGGAGCGGTTCGGAGAAGAAAAGCAAACCTATCTCGAACAGCAGGCAGCTACCTATTTGCGTCAAGGGTTGCTTATCCGTGAAAACGACACTTTAACCCTCTCGAAAAAAGGCATTTTCATCTCAGACGGTATAATGAGCGACCTTTTATGGGTATAAAGGTATGCTGCAGACATTTGACAAAGCCATTAAATTACACCAAACCGCCTGTTTTTACAACGAACTGAGGGGTTATCCGTACATTTTCTGCACATTTTTACTATTTTTGAGAATAAAATTAACCAACATATTAAACTATTATCTATATTTGCCCCAACAAAAGACAGTAAGTAGTGCCATATCTATACATAATATCGGGATGCAACGGAGCAGGAAAAACGACAGCTTCCTTCACAATTCTTCCAGAGATGTTGAAGTGTAAAGAGTTCGTAAATTCCGACGAGATTGCCAAGGGGCTTTCCCCTTTTAATTCTGATAGTATCGCGGTAGCCGTTGAAGCCAGTCGTATTATGTATAAACGCATTAAAGAACTAATCGCTTCAGGCGAAACGTTTGCTATGGAAACTACACTGGCCACCCGTTCAGGCGCAAACCTGATTCGGGAAGCACAAAGGGAAGGGTATTATGTGACATTGTTATATTTCTGGCTGAACACACCGGATCTGGCAGTGGAGCGAGTAAAAATGAGAGTGGCCGCCGGAGGACATAACATTCCGGAGAGTACTATCCGCCGTCGTTACGAGGCAGGTATTCACAATCTCTTTGAACTATATATCCCCATTTGTGATTATTGGATGATTGCAGACAACTCCATGTCACCGATGGAAGTAATCGCCAAAGGTTTCAGGAGTGATAAAAAAGAGATATATAATTCGGATATTTATACAAAACTTGAGCATCATGAGTGAACAAGAAGTTAGAGAATTTGAAGAGAATATAGTTAAAGGTGCCAATATCGCATTCCAGCGATTAGTAAACCAGAAAAAGAAAGAAGACGGTGAATTAGTCTTCTCGCGCAACGGATACATCTTCCGCGTAAAAGCTGCTGATTTGGAAAAAGGGATGTTTTAACTATTATATTGGATATACAAAAAGGCTGGTGAATCAGATTCATCAGCCTTTTTTTGTATCCGGACATTTCCCCATCCCCATTATATGATTGCTGTTGATTCTGACCGCAATATGTTGAATACGACTAAAAACGGCCGATTCCTTTTTATCGTTTTTCCAAGATTCTCTATCACTCTATCACATTTTGCTTCGTAAGCATTGATAAACAATAAGAGCAAGAGTGATACATGCCTGATCCATGTATCACTCCTATGTCACACTTGTATCACTCTCCCTGACATTGAAACAGATAGCCGGTATTGTTTCAAACACGGAAGGAAACATGTCAATATACATTTGTAAGAAGGTTATTTCGTCAACATAAGATACTTTTTTGCAGAAAACAAGCAGGAAAAGAGCGGAAAGCAAGCAGAAATGTTCAGAAACACCCCCATCTTCCGGCTTTCTACACCCGGATGTAGCCACTCTCTACATCCGGATGTTCGGGACGGCTACACCCGGATGCACAGAGTCTTTTCATACTGACTAATTGTAATTAAGATACTTATCCGACAAGAAAAGACTATATGTATCATCCAAACATGAATAGAGTTATTCCGTCCGGCTGATCGTCAATATCTCGGAAAACGATATCGGCCATTCGATTGCATTCATCAATGTTTCGAATGCAATCTTTAAATTAAGAGACACAGGAGTGTGTCCGGAATAAAGATCACATACAGTCAATGCAAGCAGCATCTTTTTATTATAATGCATCCCCTTCAAAGTAACCAAACTGGACAATACCGAAACGGAGCGTGCCCCTTCAAAGTCAGAATCGGTAATATCCGTTTTATCTCTCAACGATTGATAATGTCGGCAGCCCTTTATGTCGGCACTTGTGCCCATAGCTTCCACAATATCCAATAATACGCAACAGATTGCAATTCTTTCCGATTCTTCTGAGCTCATACTCAAATTATGGTGCCGCCCTGCTCCCCTATGTTTGGCATCTATATTAATTAAAAAGCGTGGGAACTGTTAATCTACTATTTTGAAACTGAGGTATCGCCAAACACCCATCGGACAAATAATAAACAACAGCCCACGCTTTATTCTATATACACAAGTATATATAACAAGCGTGAGCGTCCAGTTGTCTATTATCTTTGTCCGACTGGAAAGTTGGCGATTTTCAGTTCCAAAGATAATATCTTAAACGCTTAACGTTATCCATCGACAGAACAGCCGAAAAGTCAAAGCTTCGACAATCCTATGTCAATCGCAAAGATAATGAAAAACGGCAAACCATATTGTTTACGAAGAAACATTAACAGATATAAATCAAAGATTTTTGGAAACAAAAAAAGGGCGGCCTTTTACTGCCGCCCCTCCAAGCATTCCGATTACCGGAAAGTTTCCCTAAAAATAATACGTATCCTACTTTTCAACCGTGAATTTATAAATACACTCGCTGAAATACTTTTCGCCCGGACGCAGCACCACACTTGGGAAGCTCGGCTGGTTGGGAGAATCGGGATAATGTTGTGTTTCGAGACACAAAGCACCGCGATGCGGATAAATCACACCTAACTTTCCTTTATCTCCATCCTTCGTCATTGCGTTTCCGGCATAGAACTGGATACCCGGCTCGTTTGTGTACACTTCAAGGCCGATACCGCTCTTTGCAGAAACAGCCTTTGCAGCCAACACATTGATGTCGCAATTATTATTCAACACCCAGTTATGATCATAGCCTTTGCCTCTTACCAACTGATCGAACGGATCATCGATATGTGCGCCTACGGCAACAGCCGTACGCAAATCCATCGGAGTTCCTTCTACCGGATCAAGCGTGCCGGTCGGGATCAATGTTTCATCAACCGGAACATAAGTATCTGCAGCAATCATAATAGAATGATCCAAGATCTGAGAACCCGGAACACCGGAAAGGTTGAAATAGCTATGGTTCGTCAGGTTCACGACAGTCGGTTTGTCCGTTGTAGCTTCGTATTTGATATCGACGGCATTGTCATTCGTCAATGTGTATGTGACTTTCAGGTTCAGATTTCCGGGGAAACCGGCTTCACCATCTTTGGAGAGATACGTCAATTCCACACTTTGGTCATTTACCTGTTTGGCATCCCAAACAACCGTATGGTAACCTTCCGGACCACCATGCAGGCAATGTCCGTTGTTATTCTGCGGAAGCTGGTACTCAACACCATCCAGCGTAAACTTGCCATTTGCAATACGGTTTCCATAACGACCGATCAACCCGCCGTAGTTATTGTTTGGATTGTCCACATACTGTTGGATATTATCGTATCCCAGGACGACATCCGTCATTTTGCCATTCTTGTCAGGAACCATAACCGATACCAGGCGCCCGCCCCAGTTTGTCACACAGGCCTCTGCACCATTCTGGTTCTTCAACACATATAATGCAGTCGGTTTTCCCTGTACTTCTGATACGAAATTAGATTTCATCAGTCCAGAAAGAGTGGCTTCCTCTTTTTTCTCAGTGCATGACAACAAAACACACATTGCCATGACAGCCATACATAGTCTCTTCATTTTCGATACTAATAAATTAATGTTTGTTAGATAGGCAACAAATATACGCTATTATTATCAAAAACAAACGATGCTGTAGAATAATGTTGCTTAATACAAATCACTTTCGTACATTTGTCTGTCATAATAGAGAAAAATGAAACAGTATTTAGAATTACTCGATCGTGTCCTCCGTGAAGGAGTCAAGAAAGAAGATCGGACAGGAACCGGTACATACAGTGTATTCGGACATCAGATGCGCTTCAACCTTGAAGACGGTTTTCCTCTGCTCACAACAAAGAAACTGCATTTGAAATCCATTATATACGAATTACTTTGGTTTCTTCAGGGCGATACAAATGCAAAATACCTGCAGGAACATGGAGTGAGGATCTGGAACGAGTGGGCAGATCCGGATGGAAACTTAGGACATATCTACGGCTTCCAATGGCGCTCATGGCCGGACTATAAAGGCGGCAATATCGATCAGATCAGTGAAGCGGTAGAGACAATCAAGCATAATCCGGATTCACGCCGTATCATCGTCAGCGCCTGGAATGTAGCAGACCTGGACAATATGAATCTGCCTCCCTGCCACGCTTTTTTCCAGTTTTATGTGGCAAACGGCCGCCTGAGCCTGCAAATGTACCAGCGCAGTGCCGATATTTTCTTAGGCGTACCTTTTAATATTGCCTCGTATGCCCTGTTATTACAGATGATGGCCCAAGTAACAGGACTGAAAGCAGGAGATTTTGTCCATACGCTTGGTGACGCACATATCTATACGAACCATCTTGAACAGGTAAAGTTGCAACTGACACGCGATCCACGGCCTCTTCCCCGGATGGAAATCAACCCGGATGTAAAAGATATATTCGGTTTCCAGTACGAGGATTTCAACCTAACGGGATACGACCCTCATCCTCATATCAAGGGAGAAGTGGCCGTATAAGAGATTTATGATTTCAGATTTATGATTCATGAACTGCATATAGTCAGACCTCATAAACCATAAACTTGAAATCATAAATCATAAATTATAAATCATAAATCATAAATGGCAATGAGTACTATTTCAATTGTAGCAGCGATTTCCGACAACAATGCGATCGGGAAGAATCTGGGTCTGCTCTGGCACATGCCGGCAGACATGAAGCGTTTTAAAGACCTG
The DNA here is from genome assembly GCF_001915675.1 of Parabacteroides sp. merdae-related_45_40. Lineage (NCBI taxonomy): Bacteria > Pseudomonadati > Bacteroidota > Bacteroidia > Bacteroidales > Tannerellaceae > Parabacteroides > Parabacteroides sp. merdae-related_45_40. The sequence goes on from NZ_MNQY01000120.1 coordinate 26,702, forward strand.
ACAACAGGACACGCCGTAATAATGGGGCGTAAAACTTTCGAATCTTTGCCAAAAGGCGGATTGCCCAACCGTAAAAATGTCGTGCTGACGACGATGCCTGAAGCAGGTTTCATCAATTGCTTTGCCTGCGAATCCATGCATGACGCACTGGATATCTGCGAAAAGGAAGAAAACATCTTCATCATCGGAGGTTCTCTGGTTTACAGACAAGGATTAGGGATTGCCGACAAGATGTATCTGACCCGTATTCACGGGGAGTTTCCGGATGCAGACGCATTTTTCCCGGTTGTCAACTGGGATCTGTGGGAAGAGGTGGAACGACAGGAATTTCCCGCTGACGAGAAAAATCCGTATCCTTACACATTCCTGACCTACGTCCGTAAAAAATAAAATTACTCCTAATTAACGGTAATTTTACAACTTTTTGCTCTTTCTTTGTATCTATATAAGAAACGGGTTCGGATTTATAATTTATGATTTATCAGTCATACTTCATAAATCCGAAATCATAAATCTGAAAGATATGAAGATAAGAGCAATTATTGTTTTAGCCCTGATCGCATGCGGAATAGTATCCACGATCTTCTACGTGAAAGCAAATCAGGTATCCACCAACGAAAAGGCTATCATAGAAGCCATCCAAACGAAAAACACTCCGGCATTGATCCAGGCGCTTATCACCCGGATGAAAAATCAACTGGAAAAAGACGTCAATACATTCCCCGAACTGATCAAAGAGGTGGAAACTTATGCCGGTACATGTCCCGACTCCGCATCTGTAGCCATACTCCACTCCATGATCGCGGAGATGTATAACAACTATTATATGCAAAACCGTTGGAACGTCAACCAGCGGACCGAACTGGCAGGCTATGTTCCCGATGATATCCGGGAATGGACCTCCAATCTGTTCAGAGAAAAGATCAAACAGGAACTGACACTATCTCTCCAACCGACTCGGTTGCTGCAACAAACACCGGTCAGCCAGTATAACCTGATTCTGAAAAAAGGGAAAGACACGCCTCAACTTCGCCCTACTCTGTATGATTTCCTGGCTTTCCGAGCGATCGACATACAGTCGTCGGATAAATGGTATGAAGATGTGATCGACTTCCGCCGTACACAACCGGAGAAAAAAGCCTTATTACTGGACGAACTGGACTACTGGCAATATAAATACGACAGCCAGTCTACAAACACCAACGACTACAGAAACACGTTGGACAGTTTGTATAATGTATACGGCAAAGAGCCGTTTGCCGCCGAAATACGCATTGCCGAGATGAATCTTCTCCAACGGGAACGTTATCAAGGCAACAAGGCTCACCAAGACTCCGTCCAGGCGCTCATTTATTCGCTCTGCAAAGAAAGTATCGCGCAATATCCCAAATACGACCGCATAAACGTTTTCAAGAACCAGTTAAACGAAATGGAAACGCCGGTCCTGAATATCCAATCCGACAACAATGTGTATCCGGGCAAGGACCTTACATTGCAAATCAAGTATGTCAACACACCCCGGTTAGTTGTGCGCATCTACAAAAGCCTTCGCCAGCCGGAAGATGCCTGGCGGAATTACGGCAAGAACAGTAAAAGCATGCGGGGAGAACTGGTAAAAGAGGTCACATTCAAGATGAATCTCGCCAACTCATACACCGAAGCCGATTCCACGCTGGCCATTCCGATGGACAGGTTGGGATTATACGAATATGTGATCACGGTTCCCGGCAAGCAGCTGACAGTCTCCAACCGTTTTAGCGTCAGCCGTCTGGCAGCCCTCACCCGTAGCCAGACAAACAACCCGGAAGTACTTGTCACCGACCTCGAAAGCGGCAAACCGATCGAAGGGGCAACCGTCATCTATTACAAAACCAACATGATGAACGGAACCATCCAACGCCAGGGAGAAGTCAAAACTGACCAGTTGGGAATCGCCATTCTCCCGGCCAAAAAGAAGATCGAGCACATACGTCCGGTACTTCGTGAAGACTCCTCTTCCATCATCACAAATATATATCCTTACGGCACTTCCCGCTCCAGACAGGAAAAGGAGACAGTCGGTTTGTCACTCTTTACGGACCGGGGCATCTACCGGCCGGGGCAAAACGTATTCTTCAAAGGGATCGCTTATGTGAAAGATACGGACAACCCGCATGTCGTGGCTGGACGCTCCTATACCGTCACCCTGCGGGATGCCAACTATAAAGAAGTAGCCAGCAAAGAATTCAAGACCGACCGGTTCGGTTCCTTCAACGGAGAGTTCACCATCCCGGCACAGACTTTGAGCGGGAACTTCACGCTTGTCACAGAAAGGTCTCGTACGAATATCCGGGTAGAAGAATACAAACGCCCGACTTTCAAAGTCAGTTTCCTGCCGCTCAAGGAAGAGGTGTCTTTCGGCCATCCGGTGAAACTGACAGGTGAAGCACAAACTTTCTCCGGTATAAACTTGCAGGAAGGCGAAATAAACTGGACGATCACCCGTCGCCCGTTCTGGACACGTTTTTATATGCCGGACCCGTTCGATTTTACATACAAGCAGGTGGCTAACGGAACGACAAAAATTGACAATAAAGGAAACTTCACGATCTCCTTCATACCCGAACGGCCGGAAACTTCAGATATGCGCCCTGCCTTCCAGAGCTACGAAGTAACGGCAACCCTGACCGACAGCAAAGGAGAGACACAAGAGGCAAGCTATACCTTCTCCGTCGGCGATACAGGTATCCTGTTGGATATCCAAATGCCCGGAGAGGAAATGGAAAACGATTCCGCCAAAGCTGTGGTAACAGCCTATACCGTGAACAGGCAGAAAACATCTGCGGAAGGAAGTTACACGATTTATTCTCTGTCGGACGAAAAACCAGAAAAGGATATGTTCGGTGCAGACCGGTACAAAATCAATAAACTGGTGACTGTTGGAACTTTCATAACGGGAGACGAAATATCACCTGTCGTATTCCGCGAACTTCCCGCCGGACGCTATCGCCTGGAAGTAAAATCGACCGACTCCAACGGAAAAGAAGTTTCCGCCAATCAAGATTTCATCTTGTACAACCGCCGGGATAAACGGCCGCCCGTATTTATGCATACCTGGCTGGTTAATGAGCACACGACCTGTGCGCCGGGAGAAGAGGCCGCATTTATTTTCGGAACATCCGACAAAGACACACATATATTATATGAAATTTATACAGCAGACAATAAATGCACGGAACGCAAACTGATCCGGTTGAGCGATGAAAACCGGACATTCCGCATCCCGTTCAAAGAAACGGATGGGGAAGGTTTCACCGTGTCTTTCACATTTGTCAAAGACGGCAAGATGTATGTGAAACAAATTCCGGTTCAACGCCGGCAACCGGATCGGAGATTGAATATCCAGGCAAAGACATTCCGTGACCACCTGCTGCCGGGAAGCAAGGAAAATTGGAAATTCCGTATTACGGATGCTGATTCCTTGACCGTCTCCGCTGAAGTTTTGGCTGGCATGTACGATGCTTCATTGGACAAGTTATTGCCTTTCAGCTGGTCTTTCTCTCCTAAAAGATATGTTTATCTGTATGCTCCTCGTTTTTCTGAAGGGACAGCATTCACAAACAGCAGCAGGTACGAAACAGGAGATCGGAAAAGATTGAACGTCCCACAGTTCCAATACGACCGACTCGACTGGCAGGACGTACTGAGAATCGGTTGGCAATATGAACAAAGCGAACGACGCTATGCAACCGGAGCCGTCATGAAATCAGGGACAGCACCGGCAATAACCGAAGTTCTCAACATCACCGAAGACAGTATGCCACTAGAAGAACCGGCAGTAAAAGCGTACCAGGGTGTCGCTAATATCATAGCAGAAGAAGAAGTGGAAGAAAATGGAACACCGTTCTTCCCGAACAAACCGGTCGAACTTCGTGAAAACTTTGCCGAAACCGCATTCTTCTATCCGGCCTTAGTGACCGACGAAGCAGGCGATGTAGCGTTCAGCTTCACGATGCCCGAAAGCAACACGACTTGGAAACTGCAACTGCTGGCCCAGACGGAAGACCTGAAATACGGCTACCTGTCCCGCGAAATCATCACCAGCAAACCGTTGATGGTAACCCCTAACCTTCCGCGCTTCCTGCGCCAGGGCGATGAAGTGACCATCACGGCGCAAATCAGCAACCAGTCGTCTGCCACTATGGACGGACGCGCCAGCCTGGAACTGTTCGATCCGGGCAACGGCCAGCCGGTGATCTGCCTCACCAAATCGCAGAAACCGTTCACACTGCCGGCCGACAGCACCACGACCGTAAGCTGGTCGTTCAAGGTTCCGGCAGCAGCGGGCGGCGTCATCGGTTGCCGTATCGTGGCCGATTCGGATAAAGGGAGTGACGGCGAACAACATTTGATTCCGGTTCTTTCGAATGAGATATTGGTAACGGAAAGTACCCCGTTCTACCTGTTCGACAAAAGCGAAGAAGTGATCCGCCTGAAAGACAGCAAAGGTATCCGGCCGTTCCGCACGACACTGGAGCTGACCGCCAACCCGATCTGGTACGCCGTACAGGCATTGCCGACCCTATCCCAACCGGAAAACGACAACGTCATTTCCTGGTTCGCCTCCTATTACAGCAATACGTTAGCAAACTACATCGCCACCGTCCACCCGCGTATCCAGCAGGTCATCAGCCAGTGGAAAGCACAGGGCGGAAATGCCTCTACGCTCTATTCCAACCTGGAAAAGAATGCAGAACTGAAAAACATCCTTCTACAGGAAACACCCTGGGTATTGGAAGCAGACAATGAAACGGAACAAAAACAGCGTTTGTCCCTCCTTTTCGATATGAACCGGGCAGCAGGACAGCGGGAAACCGCCCTCCGACATCTTCTCGACCTGCAAACGCCGGATGGAGGTTGGGGTTGGTTCAAAGGCATGTATCCGAGCCAGGAGATCACACTCTATATTCTGAAAGGGATGAGCCAACTGACGGAGTTGAATGCAGTCGAATATAACCAGCAGGAAAAAGAGATGCAGATGAAAGCACTCAAATTCGTTGACAAACAAATCCAGTCCGATTATGAGGCATTACAAAAGATCAAGAACTGGCAGAAAAACGAAATTTCTCCATTGGAAATCGAATATCTGTTTGTCCGCAGCAATTACCGAGACATTCCGGAGTTGGGTTCGGCCCGTGAAGCAATCCGCTACTATACGAACCTGGCGGAAAAGCAGTGGGACAAACAATCCATCCACGGCAAAGGAGAAATAGGGTGGCTCATGTGGAGGAATGGAAATAAAGAGATTGCCGGAAAGATTATCACTTGGCTGCGTAAAACAGCTTCGACCTCTCCGGACAAAGGTATGTATTGGGCGAACAACCGGAGCAGAGCAAACGCCTTTGCCTCTCCGATCGACACCCATTGCCTGCTGATGGCTTTCTTCAATGAAGTTTCGCCCGACAAACAAGAAACAGATCGTATGAAACAATGGTTACTCAACCAGAAACAGACGCAGAACTGGAAATCCGTACCGGCAACGGTCAACGCTATTTATACTTTGCTTCTGACAGGCAGCAACTGGTTGGACACTGCCAACACTTGCACCGCCCAATGGGGCAAGCAAACCTATAGCACGACAAGCGGCGAATTGGCCACCGGCTATCTGAAAGTAACCATATCGGATGAAAAAGCGACCTCATCCGAAGGAACCTCCATCTCTATCCGGAAAGAAGGCTCGGCGCCTGCATGGGGAGCTGTCTACGAGCAATACTTCCAGAACATCAACGAGGTAAAAAAACAGAAAGGCGTCCTGAACGTAGAAAAGCTGCTATTCGTAGAAACCAATAACGGGACTGAGCGGCAACTTCGTCCGGTCACCCCGGATGAACCGCTCAGTGTCGGCGACAAAGTGGTCGTCCGCCTTGTGGTCCGTACCGATCGCGAAATGGATTACGTCTTCCTGAAAGACCTCCGAGCCGGATGTTTTGAACCGGCAGACCAACTTTCCGGTTCTATCTATAGGGACGGGGTCTGGTATTACCAGTCGCCGACGGATGTTTCGGAGAATTTCTTCTTCGAACGCCTGCCCCAGGGGACTTTTGTATTAGAATATGCCGTATACGTGTCACGTACCGGTGAATATGCAGGAGGAATCAGTACGATCCAATGCCTGTACGCACCGGAATTCGTATCGCATACGGAAGGAAACATCATCAAGGTAGATTGAGTGAGACTCCCAGCGATGGCAAGTGCACACAAATCCGGTATCCCCGACTCGCGATGGAAGCAGAATTTTATTTTTTAAAGAAACTAATTCAGTAGTAAACATTATCTTTGCATTTTAAACAATAGCTAAATAAAAAGAGAAGATGAAACAGATTATTTTTATTTTTATGGCAATCCTGCTGGCAACAGGAATAGCTTCAGCTCAAAACAAAGCTGTAATCTCGGCAGATGAAACCTCTTTCGATTTCGGAACGATCAAGGAAGCGAACGGCAATGTGTCGCACACTTTTAAAATAAAGAATACAGGCGAAGCACCGTTGGTCTTGACACGTGTCATCGCCTCTTGTGGCTGTACGACACCGGAATGGACAAAGGAACCGATAGCTCCGGGTAAAACAGGTGATATCAAAATCACTTATAATCCGAAAGACCGCCCCGGTCCTTTTGTCAAGACTATTTCCGTATACAGTAATGGTAAAACCGGTAGTTTTATCCTGACGATCCGGGGAGAAGTAGAATAATAACAGGAAAACTGAACGATAAAGAATGTTGAACAGAAACAAACTAGTCTTTATTCTTGCCGGTATACTGTTTGCAATAAGCAGTATATCGGCACAAAATAACGCCCGAATCAGTGCAGATGAGCTGATCTATAACTTCGGTACGATTGGAGAATCCGATGGATTGGCAAGTCACATATTTACGATCAAAAACACAGGTAACGGTCCGCTTGTCATCACGAGGATCACAGCATCCTGCGGCTGTACGCAGCCCGAATGGACCAAAGAGCCCATCGCTCCGGGAAAGACCGGAGAAGTAAAAGTAACCTACAACCCGAAAGGACGTCCCGGCCCTTTTTACAAAACTATAGCGATCTACAGTAACGGGAAAAAAGGCAGTTTCTCCTTAGGTATCAAAGGAAACGTAACCCCTAAAGAAGCTCAACCCATACTGATTTATCCGTATAGCATCGGCGACCTGAAACTGCAAACAAAAAATATTCTTTACAGCACGATCCGCCCCGAAGAAACATTGGGAGAAAAGATCAACCTGATCAATGAAGGAAAAACATCCCTGAACATCCATTTAGGAAAGACGCCTCATTATCTGAACGTCGTAGCCAATCCTACAAAACTGGCTCCGGGTGAAACAGGCGAAATATCCATCCTCATGAATGCGAAAGAGGCAAAACGGAAAGGCCGCATGACAGCCGAAATTCCGGTAACGGTCGAAAGTATCGGTCAGAAGAAAGGAACAGAAGGCAAACTACATGTTGCAGCCAATATCATAGACGACTTCAGCAAACTGACTGCCTCGGAGAAGGCGAAAGCTCCGGTAGCCCAGCTATCGGGTACCTTGCTCGACTTCGGCAAACTACCTGACAAAAGCAGTTTCATCCCACTGGTCGGCGGTCGGGTGAGCGGCACGATCGAAATTACCAACTCAGGAAAATCACCGCTTGTCATCTATAGTGTGACCTGCGAAGACGAACGCGTAGCTGTTTCCGGTGGCAAAAGAGAAATAAAGCCGGGCACGACAGCCACTTTCAAAGTGACAGTACGCCCGAAAGAGATAAAAACAAAACTGGAAGCCCTCATCAATTTCGTATGCAACGACCCGAACGGTCCGGTACGGCTTGTGAAGGTGACAGCCAATAAATAACCAGGTGAAAGTTGAAAGGTGAAAGTTAAAACAGCTTCCTCTTCCACCTTTCAACCTTCACCTTTCAACTTTCAACTAAATTATGGAACATCCCGAAAACGACGATCTGTACAAAGGATTAAAGGTGAACAAGGGAGTAGCCGATGTACCGACCGTAAATCCTTATCTAAAAAAAAGGATTCAACGCAAAGAATATACGCCTGCCGAATTTGTAGAAGGTATCCTGAAAGGAAACATTACGATCCTCAGCCAGGCGGTAACACTGGTGGAAAGCTCCAAATACGAACACCAGCAAATGGCACAGGAAATTATCGAAAAATGCCTGCCGCATGCAGGAAAGTCTGTCCGTATCGGCATCACCGGAGTACCGGGAGCAGGTAAGAGCACCTCGATCGATGCGTTCGGCATGCACTTGATAGGGCAAGGACGTAAACTGGCTGTGCTGGCAATCGACCCCAGCAGCGAACGCTCGAAAGGCAGCATCCTCGGCGACAAAACTCGTATGGAGGCCTTGTCCCGTGAAAAGAACGCTTTCATCCGTCCTTCGCCATCAGCAGGTTCCTTAGGTGGCGTTGCCCGTAAAACACGTGAAACGATCGTTCTTTGCGAAGCTGCCGGATTCGATACGGTATTTGTCGAAACGGTCGGTGTCGGACAAAGCGAGACGGCTGTCCACTCGATGGTCGATTTCTTCCTGTTGATCCAACTTGCCGGTACTGGAGACGAATTGCAAGGCATCAAGCGCGGGATCATGGAGATGGCGGACGGGATCATCATCAATAAGGCGGATGGTGACAACCTCGAAAAAGCAAAACTGGCAGCGGCGCAATTCCGCAACGCCTTGCACCTGTTTCCGGCCCCCGAATCCGGTTGGAGCCCGAAAGTATTGACTTATTCCGGTTATTACAATTTGGGGATTAAAGAAATCTGGGATATGGTCGGAGAATATATGGAATTCACTCAAAAGAACGGCTACTTCAACTACAAGCGCAACGAACAAGCCAAATATTGGATGTACGAAAGTATCAACGACACACTCCGCGAAACGTTCTACCACAATCCGGCGGTAGAAAAAATGTTGAACTTCACGGAGCAGCAGGTATTGAATAACGAGATCAGTTCGTTCGTTGCAGCCAAACGGATGATGGACCTGTTCTTGGAAAATCTGTCTGCAAAGAAATAAATAAATGGAAAAGAAAAAACTTATACTGCTATTACTAAGTTGCGCGGTAATCACGGAGGCTCATGCTGCCTATCAAGGCCACGTATATGTAGACTCCAACCGGAACGGAATCTACGACAAAGGAGAGAAAGTCTTAAAAGGCATCCGGGTTTCCGACGGGTTGAACGTTGTCAAAACGAATGCCGAAGGAGTATATACACTTCCCGGACACAAACGAGAACGATTTATCTTCATCACCACTCCTTCCGGCTATAGGACAGACAATCAATATTACCGGCGGATCAACGGCACAGGGCAAACATACGATTTCGGCCTGCAACCCTGGAAAGGACGCATCAAGCCGAATGGCAGTCACAGGTTCATCCATATTTCCGATACCGAGATATTCAATACGGAAAACCAAGAAGACTGGGCGAATAACATCCGGGATTATGCGGCTAACGAGAATATCTCATTTATCATCCATACCGGTGATATCTGCTATGAAAATGGATTGAAGAACCATATCCATCTGATGAACACGTCAAACATGGACTGCCCGATGTTCTACTGCATCGGTAACCATGACCTTGTAAAAGGGAAATATGGAGAAGAGGTTTTTGAAAATGTTTACGGTCCGGTTTATTATTCCTTCGACTTCGGAAATGTCCACTACGTCGTTACACCAATGGCAGGAGGAGATCATCAGCCCGGCTATACAAAAGAAGATGTATACCGCTGGTTAAAGAATGACCTGGCGCAAGTACCGACAGGAAAACCGATCATCGTCTTTAACCATGACCTGCTGACTTCCGGAAACGAGTTTGTTTTCGGTATCGACGATAACGAGAAGATTAACCTGAACGAACATAACCTGAAAGCGTGGCTGTACGGCCATTGGCATAATCATTTCGTGCGGAAACAAGGAGATGTCCTGACAATCTCGACCGCAACACTCGACAAAGGGGGAATCGACCACTCGACTTCCGCTTTCCGTGTGGTAGATGTGGATCGGAAAGGAGATGTCCAGACTATGCTCCGCTATACCTATATAAACAAGTCCATCGAAACCGCCTCTATCGCGAATGATGCATGTGCAATGACATCAGACGGAAAGATTCCGGTATCGGTCAACACCTACAATGCGGTTGCTCCTGCCATACGTGTCACTTACAGTTGCGTCGTAGACGGCAATACTGTCCTACCGGAAACACAGCTTACTCAAAATACAGACTGGAATTGGTCCGGAATGGCCAAACTCCCGGCAGACTGTAAAGGCAAACGGATTTTCATTACAGCCAAAGCGTTGTTCAACAATGGGGAAACAGCAATCAGCCGTTCCTCATTCGTATACCAGCCGGAAGAGATCGGCAAAACACTCCGACTGGCATGGACCCGTAACGTAAATGCCAACCTGTATTTCTCTTCTCCGGTCGTTGCCGGCGGTAAAGTGTATGTCGCTTCTCTCGATGAAGATTTGAAGGGAGAAGGTGCAATCTTCGCTCTGGATGCAAAGACTGGTGAATTACAATGGAGATATCCGGTTCGCAACTCCATCAAAAACACGATTGCCGTAGACGAAGGAACCGTCTTCGCACAAGATGCGGAAGGTTATTTATACGCCATCGACTCACAGACTGGCAAACTAAAATGGGACAAAAAGATGGATGTCGCCGGCCTTCCTGTCCTTGTGGACGGGCTGACAGCCACCAATGGCATTGTCTATGCCGGAAGTGGAAAGGCATTCGGAGCATACAACGGTAAAACGGGTGACGCAGTCTGGCTGAACAAAGGCTGGCCGCAAGGAGAAGCCACGACATCGACTCCTCTGCTGGCAAACGGAGTAGTTATTTCAGGCGCCAACTGGCGAGGCTTCTACGGCAACGACGCACAAACGGGAGAGTTGCTTTGGAAACTCGATAAAGACGGAATTACGGATAGAGGCGCAACACCGGCATATGACGGTAATCTGCTTTATGTTACTTCGCGCCAGTCTTTATTTATCATCGACTGCCATTCGGGGGAAGTCATTGTCCGTAAAGAGTTACCATTCAATGTCCAAGTCAATTCGACCCCGTTGGTCACGGATAAACTGATTGTTTTCGGGACGCAGACTGATGGCCTGGTCGCACTCGACCGTGAGACATTCGAGGTCAGATGGAAAGCCCGGACATCTCCAGCTCTGGTTTATACGGCTCCCTATTCCCGCCATCCGGCTGCCACGGTCGAAACGAGCCCCCTACTCATCGGAGATACGATTTACTTCGGAGCATCCGACGGCATCATCTATGGCATAGATAAGGAAAGCGGGCAAACGAGATGGAAACATAAAACGGGAGCTCCGCTATTCTCCACCCTGTCAACAAACGGCAACATGATCTTCGCAACCGATTTCGGAGGCAATGTTTATGCTTTCAAATGCAACGAGTAAACAAGAGCTGAACTCTATATGCAAAAAGCCCCGCGGATGAAAAATATCCGCGGGGCTTTTCATATACTTGCCAATAACAGATCAAATAGAAGAAATACGAAGCGTATTCAACAAATCACGATTGATCGGTTTGTCGTTCTTGATCGCTTTGGAGAAAGGAACGTAAACGATCTCATCATTCTGGATCCCCATCATCACGTTACGCTGGTCATCCAACAACGCGTCGACGGCAGCCACTCCCATCCGGGTTGCCAAGATACGATCTTGTGCAGTCGGTGAACCACCGCGCTGCAAGTGTCCCAAAATTGAAACACGTACGTCAAACTGCGGATATTCCTTCTTTACACGTTCAGCCACGCCCATCGCACCACCGGTCACCTCACTTTCCGCAACAAGGACGATACTGCTGTTCTTGGACTTACGGAAACCAGTTTCGATCATCTCGGCCAGCTGGTCTTTCTCCATCGATATCTCCGGAATGATAGCCGCTTCGGCTCCCGATGCAATCGCTCCGTTAAGAGCCAGGAATCCGGCATCACGCCCCATCACTTCGATAAAGAACAGACGGTCGTGGGAGGTTGCCGTGTCACGGATTTTATCGACACATTCCATGATCGTATTCAAAGCCGTGTCGTAGCCGATCGTGATATCCGTGCCATACAGGTCATTATCAATCGTACCAGGCAGGCCGACAATCGGATAATTGAACTCCTGTGCAAAGATGCGAGCCCCCGTCAGCGTTCCGTCACCACCGATGGCGACCAAAGCATCGATGCCATGCTCCATCAGTTTGTCGTAAGCCTGCTTACGGCCTTCCGGCGTCTTGAATTCCGCACAACGGGCCGTCTTCAGGATAGTACCGCCACGCTGAATAATATTACTTACATTCTGAGTCTTGAAATCTTCAATTTCGTCGGTTATCAAACCCTTGTATCCACGATAGATACCCTTAACGGACATTCCGTTATAAATAGCGGAACGTGTCACTGCGCGAATGGCAGCGTTCATTCCGGGAGCATCACCTCCGGACGTTAAAATGCCAATACACTTAACTGTAGACATAGCGTCTTATATTTTATATGTTCGCGGCAAAAGTAATAATTATTTGCCAAAAACCTGTCTATTTTCCAAAACTTCATCAAATCTTACCCCTAAAAGTCAACGGCTGGCATTCAATTCACGAATACGCACAGCCACCTCTTCCATCAGCCACTTCGGAGTGGATGTGGCCCCGCACACCCCGACACTCCCCACATCTTCAGGCAACGGCTCGGTAATCTCCTTTACCTCCGAGATAAAGACCGTGTTCGGGTTTGCCTTCCGACATTCCTCCAGCAGCATCTTGCCATTTGAACTCTTCTTTCCGGCAACGAAATACACCCAATCATGCTTGGAAGCAAACGCCTTGATGTTCGGTAAACGGTTGGCCACCTGGCGGCAGATCGTATCGAAATACTCGAATTGTACCCCATCTGCAATACGCCGCCGGATCTCAGCCACGACTTCACGAAACCCGTCAAGCGACTTGGTCGTTTGCGAGAAGAGGCAGATATTCCGGCTAAAATCCAACCGGCCGAGGTCCTGTACCTTCTCGATAACGATGGCCGTCCCTTCCGTTTGCCCGACCAGACCATTTACTTCGGCATGCCCTTTCTTTCCATAGATCACGACCTGCGTATGACTATCGCGCGTAGCCACGTAGCATTTATGAATCTTACGTTGTAACTGGAGCACCACCGGACAGGTCGCATCCACGATCGTGATGTTGTTCCGCCGGGCGATCTCGTAGGTCGAAGGCGGTTCCCCATGCGCCCGAAGCAACACCTTTTCTCCCTTCAAACGGGTAAACTCGTCGTGCCCGATCGTCCGCAGTCCCAACTTTTCCAACCGTTCCACTTCCAAGCTATTGTGCACGATATCTCCGAGGCAATACAACGTATTCGTATTTTTCAGTTCGCGTTCTGCACTCTCGATAGCCGTTACCACGCCAAAACAAAAGCCGGAACCCTTATCTATCTCGACTTCTATCATGGCTAGTCTGATGTAACGACCTTTTCATACTGTTCCAAGAGCCAAGCCTTCTGCTCGGCAATCGTCAAATGCGAGTTATCCAGCTCCAGCGCATCATCAGCTTTACGAAGCGGACTCTCTACACGAGTCATATCGATATGGTCACGCGTCTTCACATTTTCAAGGACTTCCTCAAAAGAAGCAACCTCGCCTTTGGCTTTCAGTTCGTCCAAACGCCGTTGGGCACGCACTTCCGGGCTGGCTGTCACATAAATCTTCAGTTCCGCATCCGGAAAGACAACCGTACCGATATCGCGACCATCCATCACGATCCCTTTCGCCTTCCCCATTTCCTGTTGCTTGGCGACCATCGCACGGCGTACAAAACCTAAAGCCGCAATCGGACTCACGCGGTTGGCCACTTCCATCCCCCGTATTTCTTTCTCCACTTTCACGCCGTTCAGATAGGTATCCGGACGTCCGGTTTCCGGGTTAAAGCGGAAAGAGATATCGATATCGTTCATGGCATCCTGCAACTTCTGTTCATCGATACCACCGCTTGTAAAGAAACCGTGCTGCAAACTGTACAAAGTGACAGCCCGGTACATTGCCCCTGTATCGATATAGGTATATCCCAGCTCCCTTGCCAAATCTTTTGCCATCGTGCTCTTCCCGGTAGAAGAGACACCATCTATCGCTATAATTATCTTTTTCATCACTACATATATTAATGTAAAGGAAATGCAAATATACAACAGTTTATCGCTCCCTTCCTTATAAATTATCCTATTCATCCTTATATTTTATTGTTTTCCATATAATCCGGAAACCGTTCGCAGCCAAGCGGACGATCTATGAGATACGACAAAGAAGCCAACGGACCAGTAATCCATTGGCAAAAGGTCCTATCGTAAAGGAGAACGAAAAACCGAATTTACTTAGAAATCGCTGATCGTAGTGGAGATGCTCAACATCATGGAAAGAGCTGAAGGATGGTATTTGGCTACGGAAAAACCGACGTCGAACATCTTGATCCGCACACCGGCACCACCGGAAAAACCGGCAAGAGCGTTACTTCCCTGCAATTTCATGTCCAACGCCGTCTTGGGGTTATACCCGATACCGAGCCAGAAGTTGTCGGAAGGGATATAATCAACACCGATCACCAGATGCTTCACAAAAGACTTGAAAAAATTATCTCCTGTATACTCCCTGTCGTAATCGTCTACATACTCAACCTTCCATTTCGTCAGATACTGTGCAGTCAGCGACAAACGGATCGGCGCATGGGCCATCTGTTTGGTGATCCCCAGCTGGATATCCCAGGGCATCTTCTGGCGCTCATCTTCATAGGCTTTCAATTGGGCTCCGATATTTTTAAAAGCAAAACCGAAAGAAAATCCTTTTTCAGAATCATAATAACTCAAACCGGCATCGACCACCATGCCGATCGAAGTATAATCGCCGATACCCGAATATAAAAACTTCAACGAAGCCCCGCCACGCCAGCGCTCGGAAAGGTCATACGAGAAGAAACCGTTCACACTGATGTCCTTTGCCGTAAAATCTCCCGTCGGAAGACCTTCTTCCGACATTCCCCGTATCTTTCCCTGACTGAAGAACGAGGCTCCCACACCCCAAGCTCCTTTTTCTTTATACGCCTTGGTAAAAAGAGCGCTCCCGACATTGATATCCGATATATAGTTCAGGTAATTCAGATTAACCATCTGGTCCATCTCGGCTCCCAATAAAGCCGGGTTATGAAAAATCAGGGAAGGATCCCTTTCGACCAGAGACATCGTATTGCCTCCCATCGCATTGGCTCTTGCCGAAGAAGGATAGCGAAGAAAAGTATATCCGGTGTCGCCGGTTTGCGCGACAACAGCCCGTAACAAGAAGGAAAAGAAGAATATAAATAGAATATTTCTCATATTTCTCTGGTAAAATGCATACAAAGATAAATAAAACGGGTACATACACCCCACTTACAGAAACGGGAAAAAGCCGAAAAAGGTATATTGGGAGCTATTATTTTTATTCTCAGTCAAAAAAAAAGTAAAAATAGCGTATATTTAATACGAATTGTTCGGATTTAAAAAATAACTCCGTATATTTGTCGCAGAAGAAAAACACATCTTTAAACACTAAGAGATATGGAAGTTAAGAAATCACCGAAAGCGGACCTGGAAAAAGGTAAGACGATGGGTATCCTGATGGGTATGATCGTCGGACTTGCAGTACTGTTCGTGGGCTTCGAATGGAGCGACCGTGAAATCACAATCGTCCAAGATCAGGGCGTTGCTGATATCATCGCAGAAGAAGAAGTTGAAATTACGAGACCGGAGGACACTCCTCCCCCTCCACCGCCACCTCCCGCACCTGCTGTGGCAGAAGTATTAACCGTTGTAGAAGATGACGTCAAGTTGGACGACGTCGAAATCGTATCATCCGAAGACGATGCCGCTTCTGCACAGGTTGAAGCTTATACTCCTCCCACAGTAGTTGAAGAAGAAGAGGAATCTTCACAGCAGATCTTTACTGTTGTAGAAACAATGCCTGAATTCCCCGGCGGACAAGGAGCTTTGTTACAATACCTGGCAAAATCAATCAAGTATCCGGTTATTGCTCAGGAAAACGGTATCCAGGGTCGTGTATCCTGCTCGTTTGTGGTTAACAAAGACGGTTCTATCGTAGACGCAGAAGTTATCCGTGGTGTTGACCCGTCACTGGATAAAGAGGCTCTCCGTGTGATCAACAGCATGCCGAAATGGTCACCGGGCAAACAGAGAGGTAAACCCGTACGTGTTAAATACACAGTGCCTGTTACATTCAGACTGCAATAATAACATGTAAATAGTACAAAAAGGCTGCTTCTATCGCAGCCTTTTTTATTTAAACAAATAATCTATGTTCGCTTTCAATGACATCCTACAGAAAATAGAGCAGGAAATTACCCGGCTCCAATTCACCTATCCGCCCAAAAGCTTATACGCCCCAATCGAGTACATACTTTCACTCGGTGGAAAAAGAATCCGTCCGGCACTCGTACTGATGGCATGTAACTTATATAAGGAAAACGTAGATACAGCCGTCAATCCGGCGTTAGGGCTTGAAGTATTCCATAACTTCACCCTTTTGCACGACGACCTGATGGACGATGCCGATAAAAGAAGAAACAAACCGACCGTCCATAAAGTATGGAATGCCAACACAGCCATCCTATCCGGCGATGCCATGCTGATCGCAGCCTATCAACTGATCGGCGAAACAGAATCCGAATCATTAAAAGAAATATTAGACCTGTTTACCCGTACGGCGCTTGAAATATGCGGCGGGCAGCAGTACGACATGGAGTTCGAATCGAGAACCGATGTAACGGAAGAGGAATATATCGAAATGATCCGACTGAAAACGGCCGTATTGCTAGCCTGTGCCCTGAAGATGGGAGCCATCATGGGGAACGCTCCGAAAGCCGATGCCGAAACGCTGTATCAGTTCGGCATCAACATCGGACTGGCCTTCCAATTGCAGGATGACCTGTTGGATGTCTACGGAGACACGGCCACTTTCGGCAAAAATATTGGAGGAGACATACTCTGCAACAAAAAGACATTCATGCTGATCAACGCTTTACGCCTTGCTTCAAATACTCAAAAAGCGGAACTGAACAGCTGGATAGGTAAAAAGACATTCGATCCGGCAGAGAAAATCGCCGCCGTAACAGCCATCTATGACCAATTGCGGTTAAAAGAGTTGTCCGAAGAAAAAATACACGCATATTATAATCAGGCAATGAACTGCCTAACCTCATTAAACGTAGCTCCCGAAAGGCTAAACATACTGAAAGAAGTCAGCGCCCGTTTAATGAACCGCCAGTCTTAAAATGAAACTGATCGACACACACAACCATCTGTACTTAGAGGATTTTGATCCGGAACAGGATCAACTGGTCACAATCGCAAAAGAGTCGGGCATAGACACCCTGCTACTTCCGAATGTCGACACGAGCACCATCAGGCGGATGCATGACTTATGCGACCGTTATCCGGATTTCGCCTATCCGATGATGGGACTGCATCCGACCAGCGTTGACGAGCATTATGCAAAAAATCTGAAGGAAACAGAGTCATGGCTCGGTAAACGTGTTTATTGCGGAATCGGGGAAATAGGTATAGACCTGTATTGGGACAAAACATACCTGAAGGAGCAGAAAGAAGTATTCGAGGAACAGCTCAGATGGAGCATCGACCTCAACCTGCCGGTCGCCATTCATACCCGCGAAGCATACCCGGAAGTTTTCGATTCTCTATATAAGGTAGGAGCCGACACGCTCACCGGAGTCTTTCATAGTTTTACCGGTAATGAAGCCGAATTGGAAGAGATTAAAAAATTAAATAATTTCAAAATCGGGATAAATGGAGTCATTACATTTAAAAACTCCAGGCTGTCGGAAATCATCCGGCAGACAGACATCCGAAAAATAGTATTGGAGACAGACGCCCCCTATCTCGCCCCTGTTCCCTACAGAGGAAAAAGGAACGAGCCGGCCTATATCTGGAAAACGGCTGAAAAAGTAGCCCAGACCTATGGACTGACACTCGAAGAGACCGTTGAAACAACACGGATAAATGCTCTAAAACTATTTAAAATCGAGAATAAACCAATATCGTGAGATATTTTCGCGCGTATTCAAAATTTATCCACCAGATATTGTGTATATGTCAGGCAAAAACTATAGATTTGTGCACTGAAACGTTTGGATATGCGATTTTTTTCGTATTTTGCACCCGTTTTAGAGAAGCGGTAGCTCGTTTTTGGAGAGATGCTCGAGTGGTTGAAGAGGCACGCCTGGAAAGCGTGTAAACCCCTAAAGGGTTTCGCGGGTTCGAATCCCGCTCTCTCCGCTTTAAGATACCATGACGATTATTAATAACAAAAAATAAAAACAAATAAGAGAATTATTAATCTTAAAAATTAAACACACAATGAAAAAGTATTTTGCAAAAACGTTCATGAGTTTATGTGCTCTTGGAATCTCTTCTGTAGCATTCGCGCAAGAAGCTACCGAAACCGCTGTTGAAGGTGGCATGTACCAGGCTTTGAAGACTAAGTTTATCGAAGGTGGTGCCGACTTCATGAGTTTGGTTGCCATCGCATTGATTTTCGGTTTGGCTTTCTGCTTGGAAAGAATCATTTACCTGAACTTGGCTGAAACTAACTCCAGCAAATTGCTGAAAGGTATCGAAGATGCTTTGGATAAAGGTGATGTAGAAGGTGCAAAAGCTATTGCTCGTGACACAAGAGGTCCTATCGCTTCTATCGCTTACCAGGGTTTGATGAGAATCGACCAAGGTATTGATGTTGTTGAAAAATCTATTGTTTCTTATGGTGGTGTTCAGGGTGGTCTTTTGGAAAAGAACATGTCTTGGATCACATTGTTTATCGCAATGGCTCCGTCATTAGGATTCTTGGGAACTGTAGTAGGTATGATCATGGCGTTCGATAAAATCGAACAGGTTGGTG
Organism: Parabacteroides sp. merdae-related_45_40; assembly: GCF_001915675.1. Lineage (NCBI taxonomy): Bacteria > Pseudomonadati > Bacteroidota > Bacteroidia > Bacteroidales > Tannerellaceae > Parabacteroides > Parabacteroides sp. merdae-related_45_40. The sequence goes on from NZ_MNQY01000120.1 coordinate 45,697, forward strand.
ATATCAGCCCGACGGTTGTAGCAGGTGGTATGAAAGTGGCCTTGATCACAACAGTAGGTGGTTTGATCGTTGCTTTGATCCTTCAGATATTCTATAACTATTTGTTGAGCAAACTGGAAGCTATCCTGAACCAGATGGAAGATGCTTCTATCACTTTGCTGGACTTAGTTATTAAATATAACCTCAAATTTAAAAAATAAGAAACAACTATGGCAGTTACTAAAATAAGAAAAATGTCCAGTTGGACATTACTGATAGTATCGCTTATCAGTATTGTCGTTCTGGGTATGTTCTTCGGCGGAGGCATCACGAATCCGGGAGAAGAAATGAAAGAATATGTATATACAGGTCTTTTGCTTAATTGGACTTCAGCATTATTCTTCGTCACAATCATTTGCATGGTGTTATTTGCTGTTTGGCAGTTTATCACCCTGCTGAAAGTTAATCCTAAATCAGCTCTTTCTGCTTTAGGTGTCGTAGTTGCTTTCGTTGCAATGCTGTTTATCACTTATTCAATCGGTGATGGAACTCCGTTACAAGGTCTGAATGCAGATTCTCAGAAATATAACACAGCCGGTTGGTTGCAAATCACAGATATGTGGATTTGGTCTACAGTTGTCCTGCTGGTTTTAATCGTTGCATGTGTGGTTTGGGGCTCTGTCAAAAGAATGCTCGGTAAATAATAGTAATAACGAATTGATAAAACAAGAAAGAAATGGGTAGTAAAAGAAAGACACCGGGTATTAATGGATCGTCTTCAGCCGATATTGCTTTCATGTTGCTTATCTTCTTCCTTATTACTACATCCATGGATACAGATAAAGGTCTGGCAAGACGTTTGCCGCCTCCTGTTCCTAAAGACCAAAAGAAGAATGATGTTGATGTTAACAAGAGAAACTTGGTTGTCGTGCTGATCAACAGCAGTAACCAAATCCTCTTTAACGGTGAACCTACCGACATCAAGCAACTGAAAGACAAGGTAAAAGAGTTCATTGACAACCCGTATAATGACGCAAATAAACCTGAAAAGGTTGAAGAGGACGTTCCTTTCTTCGGAAAAGTAATGACCGCTAAAAAACACGTAATTTCTTTACAGAATGACCGTGGTACCGAATATCAGGCTTATATCAGCGTTCAGAACGAATTGGCAAAGGCATACAACGAATTGCGTGATGATATTTCCAGAAAGAAATTCGGAAAATTATTCGCAGATCTAGATGAAGATCAACAAAAGGCTGTGCAGCAGATTTATCCGCAAAAGATTTCTGAGGCAGAACCTAAAAATTATGGAGATAAGAAGTAATGGGAAAGTTTAGTAAAGCGGGCGGACGTGAAATGCCCGAATTGAATACGTCATCATTACCTGACTTGGTGTTCGCATTCTTGTTCTTCATCATGATGGTAACATCCATGCGTGAAGTAACATTGATGGTGCAATTCCGCGCTCCACAGGCTACTGAACTTCAGAAGCTGGAAAAGAAATCGTTGGTTACATTCATCTATGTAGGAAAGCCGACCCAAGAATATCAGGCTAAAATGGGTTCTGAAGCCCGCTTGCAGTTGAACGACAAGTTCGCTGAAGTATCGGAAATTCAGGACTACATCGCTCAGGAAAAATCCAGTATGAAAGAAGAAGACCAGCCGTTTATGACAGTGTCCATCAAGGCCGATAAGGAAACCAAGATGGGTCTGATCACAGACGTTAAGCAGGCGCTTCGTGAAGCATACGCATTGAAGATTAGTTATTCTGCCCGTCAGGCTGCTGACTAATCTCTGGATATACAAAATAAAAAAGGCGAGGTTTCTAACCCCGCCTTTTTTATTGCCTTTTAGTCACCGATCAGAGCCCTTTCCCTCAAAGGAGATGACACCCATCCAATAATAAATAGACACATAGCTATTTACAGCAATAGCTACTACTTTTTTACTTTTCGCCCTTGGTCGAAAAGGTTTTTGCCCTTAGTCGAAAGCGCTTTTGACCAAGGGCGAAAGCACATTCGACTAAGGGCAAAAGCTCTACAGTTGGACTGTTTGACAACAGAAACATGGCTACTGCCACTTAAATCGTCGAATTAGAACGAGAAAACAAATAGGCAATGTGCAAAACGATCACCGGGTGAGCCCATCTTTCACTCCATACACATTCTTATGAAGACAATTCTTCACCTGCTCGAAAGAATGCTCCAGATCAACATCGCCATATGTCATAAGCCGCATCTCCAGCCATTCTCCACCTTCCCGGTAAGGAGGCTGGTGATAAACCTGATTGTCCAGTTTAAAGCCCAAACGTTCATAAAAGCCAATCCTGCGCTTGCTCATCTCATCAGTAGGCATTTCTACTTCCAGAACAACCGGAGTACCGCAGAAGACCAGAAATTGCTTCATTGCCTCAGCCCCTATTCCTCCATTACGGGCCGCCGGATCAATTGCAAAATGCTCCACATAAGTATAACCGTCAAAAAGCCAACCGGTGATGAAGCCGACATACCGGTCTTCTTTTGATAAAGCATACACGATAAACCGGGATTCGTCTCTAACCAAATTGCGGACAAGCGAAAAGTCACGGCGTTCCACTTCCGGAAAAGATTCTGTGTACGTTCTCTCTATCAGATCCAATACCGGATCAGAAAAGTCTTTTACAGACCTACATGCTACTACTGATTGTAAACTCATAAAACTATAAAATTGAAGATTATTATTACTAAAGAAACTTACAAACTAAAATATTCCACTAAAAAATAGAGGTTAATCATTAGAGATTATTTATATTTGTATTAAGATTGTAAGAACTGATTTATACAGATATACAAATATAGATAAATTATGGCACACCATCAACTGGATGAACTTGACGAGAAGATATTAAAACTAATCATAGGCAATGCCCGTATGCCTTTCCTCGAAGTTGCACGGGAGTGTAATGTATCGGGTGCAGCAATACACCAACGTATACAAAAACTTACCAACCTGGGTGTAATCAAAGGATCTGAATTTATCGTCGACAACACAAAAGTAGGTTATGAAACTTGTGCATACATGGGTTTGTACCTCAAATCTCCCGGGCAGTTTCCATCGGTGACGGAGGCTCTGAAGGAAATCCCGGAGGTGGTTGAATGTCACTACACGACTGGACAATATGATTTATTCATAAAGATATATGCAAAGAATAACCAGCATTTGCTAAGCATTATCCATAATAAGCTTCAACCGTTAGGCCTTGCCCGAACCGAATCGCTGATCTCTTTCAAGGAAGCGTTCAAACGGCAGATCCCAATCGACTTGGAAGATGAAGATTAAATAAAAAACTCCGCATAGTCCTCTGAACGTTCTATGCGGAGTTTTGATTTTTCAATTCTATGCGAAATTAGAAATCGGCATTCTTCGGTGTACGAGGGAAAGGAATCACGTCGCGAATATTTGTCATACCTGTCACAAACAACAGCAGACGTTCGAAGCCCAAACCAAAACCGGAATGAGGAACCGTACCGAAGCGGCGGGTATCCAAATACCACCACATATCCTTCATAGGAATTCCCATTTCATTGATGCGGTTCAACAGTTTGTCATAATCGGCTTCACGCTCGGAACCACCGATAATTTCACCGATTTTCGGGAACAACACATCCATCGCACGAACCGTCTTGCCATCCTCATTCTGCTTCATATAGAAAGCTTTGATCTCTTTCGGATAGTCAGTCAGGATTACCGGACGTTTGAAATGCTCTTCAACCAGGAAACGTTCATGCTCAGAAGCCAGGTCGACACCCCAATATACCGGGAACTCGAACGTGTGGCCTTTAGCAACGGCCTCTTCCAGAATCTTGATTCCTTCCGTATAAGACAAACGGACGAAATCGTCTTTCAACACTCCCTGCAAACGTTCGATCAAACCCTTATCGAACATATCGTTCAAGAATTTGACATCATCCATACAGTTGTCCAAAGCCCATTGTACACAATACTTGATGAACTCTTCCGCCAACTGCATATTGTCCAGGATATCATTGAAAGCCACTTCCGGCTCGATCATCCAGAACTCGGCCAAGTGGCGCGGCGTATTGGAGTTTTCCGCACGGAAAGTCGGACCGAATGTATAAATCTGTCCCAAAGCCGTAGCCGCCAATTCACCTTCCAACTGTCCGGAAACGGTCAGGCTCGCCTGTTTACCGAAGAAATCGTTATCATAAACGATAGATCCGCTTTCATCCTTCTTCAGATCATAGAGGTTCATGGTCGTCACCTGGAACATCTGACCCGCACCTTCACAGTCGGAAGCTGTGATCAGCGGTGTATGGAAATAGAAGAACCCTCTGTCATGGAAAAATTTATGAATGGCATAAGCCATGTTATGACGAATACGGAACACCGCACCGAATGTATTCGTACGTGGACGGAGATGAGCGATCTCACGCAGGAACTCCATCGAATGGCCTTTTTTCTGCAAAGGATAAGTATTCGGATCGGCAGAACCGTAAATTTCTATTTCAGTAGCCTGGATCTCCACATTCTGGCCTTTTCCCTGCGACTGCACCAACGTACCGTTTACACTGATACTCGCACCTGTTGTTATCGGCTTCAGAAATTCTTCGCCCAGCTTGTCCACGTCTACAACGATCTGAACATTATTTATTGTAGAACCGTCATTCAAGGCTATGAAACTAACCTGTTTACTACCACGGCGGGTACGGACCCATCCTTTCACGTTAACGGTCGTACCGAAAGCTTCGCTTTTCAGTACGTCTACAATTTTTGTTCTTTTAATTGCTTCCATGTTTATATTTTTATTCTTAGGTAATCAAAACAAGTTAGCCGGCTTTTCCAACCGGCTAAACTCTATATTATTCGAAAGCCCCCATGCGGAGCGCGTTCACTTCACGTTCGTTCAGATAACGCCACTTTCCACGTCCAAGGTTCTTTTTTGTAAGACCGGCAAAATATACACGATCCAGTTTAACCACGTGATAGCCCAGTGATTCGAAAATACGACGGACGATACGGTTACGCCCTGAGTGAATTTCGATACCGACCTGGCTCTTATCATCTTCGCTTGCATAACTGATGGCATCAGCATGGATTTCTCCGTCTTCAAGCTCTAATCCGTTAGCGATCTTTTCCATATCTTCGATAGATACGTTCTTATCCAACCATACATGGTAGATTTTCTTCTTCTTGAAAGAAGGATGCGTCAGCTTGGAAGCCAGATCGCCATCGTTCGTCAGCAACAGTACACCTGTCGTATTACGGTCCAGACGTCCCACCGGATAAATTCGTTCCTGGCAAGCGTTCTTTACCAAATCCATGACAGTCAGACGTTCCTGAGGATCATCCGAAGTTGTCACACAGTTCTTCGGCTTATTCAGGACGATATACACTTTACTCTCGATCTGAACCGGCTGGTCTTTGAACAACACCGTATCCTGACGCGTAATCTTTGTTCCCAATTCAGTTACAACCTGACCATTTACCTGAACAACTCCTTCCTGGATAAATTCATCCGCCTCGCGACGAGAACAAACACCTGCATTGGACAAGAACTTATTCAAGCGGATCGGTTCGTTAGGATCTGCCAGCACTTCTTTATACTTCAACTGCTTCTGGAAGTTATACTTGGCATTCGGATTGTAATCACCGGTACGGCGATTGTTGTTCGGACGTCTGTTGTTATTGTAGCCGCCACGTCCGCCGCCATTTCCATAACGGTTGTTGTTATTACCGTATGAAGGTCTGCCACCACGATTATCACGATTATCGTAAGACGAACTTACACGGGTATCACCTACACGCGGTCTTCTTTTCTTTACACCATCACCCGAAACACCTTCGCCGGACGGAGTAGCCGAATAAGCCTTTCCTCTGTCTTCATAGTTCGGGCGAGACGGACGATTGTACGGACGATCGTTCCCATAAGAACGGTCATTGCCGTAAGAAGGGCGATCGTTGTTACCGTAAGGGCGATTGCTACCATAAGAAGGTCTGCTGTTATAGCCGCCTTCACGATTAGAGTTGCCATAGCTACGGTTTCCACCATTATCGCGGTTATACGGTTTGTTGTAACCGCCATCACGGTTATCATACGTACGCGGGCGACTCGGTCTGTCTCCATAAGAGCGGTTGTCCCCATAAGAATTATAACCTCCGCGGTTATATGGTCTCCGTTCATAGTTGTTTCCCTCAGGTCTGTTATAACCTTGATTGTAAGGTCTTCTTTCAGAATCCTGGTCTGTGTTTTCCCGTCTGATACTTGGTATCACCTTTCTTGGACGCGGTTGAGATTCATCTCTTTCTTCTGTGCTCATTTGATGTAAATTAAATGATAATTAACTACTTGGTAACCTCACGGCTACCCATTGTTTCTCACTAAATACCTGTATAATTATGCGGCGTTATCGCCTTTAATTCAGCTTTAACAGCATCGCTAACCTGCAACGTATCAATAAAATTACTGATCGACTCGGCTGTGATACCTTCATTTGTACGAGTCAAGGCTTTTAATGCTTCATAAGGTTTCGGATACCCTTCACGACGAAGGATAGTCTGAATTCCTTCGGCCACTACAGCCCAGCAGTTATCCAAATCCCGGTACAATGCTTTCTCGTTTAATAACAACTTACCCAGCCCTTTTGTTAAACTTTTGAATGCGATTTCGACATGAGCCATCGGCACACCGACATTACGAAGGACTGTAGAGTCTGTCAGGTCGCGCTGCAAACGTGAAATCGGCAACTTGGTTGCCAGGTGCGTCAGGATAGCATTTGCCATACCCAAATTACCTTCCGCATTTTCGAAATCGATCGGATTCACCTTGTGCGGCATAGCAGAAGAACCGACCTCACCGGCTTTGATCTTCTGTTTAAAATACTCCATAGAAACATACTGCCAGAAATCACGGCACAAATCGATCAAAATCGTATCGATACGTTTCATCCCGTCAAAAATAGCAGCCATGTTGTCATAGTTGGAAATCTGTGTCGTCCATTCCTCACGGCTCAGTCCCAACACTTCATTCACAAACTTATTCCCGAAAGCTTTCCAGTCATATTCCGGAAAAGCCACATGATGCGCATTGAAATTACCGGTTGCTCCACCGAACTTAGCAGAAACAGGAGTAGCTTTCAACAGCTTCACCTGTTGTTCCAAACGGTAAACAAACACCATCACTTCTTTTCCTAAACGGGTAGGAGAAGCCGGCTGCCCATGTGTCTTGGCCAACATGGGAACATCCGCCCAGTCTTCGGCATATTTCTTCAACATGTCGATCACTTCTTGCAAACCGGGAAAATACACTTCGTTCAGTGCATCCTTGATAGACAATGGAACGGATGTATTGTTAATATCCTGGGAAGTCAATCCGAAATGGATAAATTCCTTATATTCCTGCAAAGACAACAAATCGAATTTCTCTTTTATAAAATATTCAACAGCCTTTACATCATGATTTGTCACACTCTCGATCTCTTTAATACGGGTAGCGTCCTCAACCGAAAACTCGCGGTAAATTTTCCGCAAAGCCTCTTTATTCTCCCCAGTCGCCAACGCACGAAGCTGCGGTAAGAATTCAGACAGAGTAATAAAATACTCGATCTCAACCTGCACTCTGTATTTAATGAGCGCATACTCTGAAAAGTAAGCCGCCAGGTTCTCGGCTTTATTTCTATATCGCCCGTCTACAGGCGAAATTGCTGTCAGTGTCGAAAATATCATATACATTATTAATATGGAGTTGCAAAGTTACTATAAATCTTAATACATATAGGCGGAGATGAAGTTTTTTTCTACTTTTTCGCAAAAATATTTGGAGGTAATAAAAAAAGCCGTATCTTTGCAGCGCTTTAGAGAGATAGAGCATATCAAACTTAATGAACAAATGAAAGGGCGTTTAGCTCAGCTGGTTCAGAGCATCTGCCTTACAAGCAGAGGGTCGGCGGTTCGAATCCGTCAACGCCCACCTTTCATAACGAATTGATTTCACTTTGGGCGTTTAGCTCAGCTGGTTCAGAGCATCTGCCTTACAAGCAGAGGGTCGGCGGTTCGAATCCGTCAACGCCCACTCATCACCAAAATGATTTCATATTCGGGCGTTTAGCTCAGCTGGTTCAGAGCATCTGCCTTACAAGCAGAGGGTCGGCGGTTCGAATCCGTCAACGCCCACTTTTTTTTGATTGCTTTTTTTATTTCCCAACCAACACAAAGAAACACCTTATTCTCCCACTATTCTTTAAAAGAAGGCTAACACAACAAAAAAGGCAGGAATAATAATTCCCGCCTTTTTGTTTCCTTTCGTATACACCTAACGGCTTCCCCTATAGAACCTCACCGTTTCTTTTTATATAATGCAGAAGATATGACATGATCGATAGAAAATTTACCCGGTCCCGTTATGTACATCAGCACAAATACCACCAGATAAATAAAGGCCAGTTCCTTCACGGCAAACGGATCATTCCCGTGTATCACAAAAAAAGCCATTCCCATTGTAAAGACCATCGGGATCATAGCCAGACGATAAAACGCACCGAATATAAAGCCTACGGAGCAAAATACCTCAGCGAAAACAGCCAGCCCCAACGACAACGTACTTCCTACACCCAATGGATCCGGGAAAGATTCCGACATAGCACTAAAATTCGTCCATTTCTGGATACCATGCGAAAGCAGCAATACTCCGAAAAGGATACGCAACGCCAACAAAAAAAGAGAAAAAGCATTTCCTACCGGCTTGGCAGGAAAAAGAAATTTATAAACCACTGACATAATCTTTGTTCTTTCTTAAATTAGTTATTCATTTATAAAACATAAATAAAAAAGAAAAGTTTACGCGTAACCCCATAAAAAAAGGACTTCCAACACTTGGAAATCCTTTTGTGACCAGGGTGGGATTCAAACCCACGACCTTCAGAACCGGAATCTGACGCTCTATTCAGCTAAGCTACCCAGCCAAAGACAGCGCAAAAGTATATATAATCTTGCAGGAAAACAAATGAACGGACAAAAAAAGATTACTTTTGATATTTTGCAAGCATCCTAACGATAATCACTTCCATTTTGCAAATAAAAAAAGGCACATAATTGCTATTTTGCCATTAATTAGTATCTTTGCCACACATTATTCACAAACATAAAGCACAACAAGTATATGAGTTACTTAATTAAACCAGCAGGATATAAGGCTTTATTGAACTTATCGCAGACCGAGATGGGTATCAAAAAGATCAAAGACTTTTTCCAGCAAAACCTGTCTTCCGAATTACGGTTGCGGCGCGTCACTGCTCCGTTGTTCGTTTTAAAAGGGATGGGTATCAATGACGACCTGAACGGAACGGAACGTGCGGTCACGTTTCCGATCAAGGATTTGGACGATGCCAAAGCTGAAATCGTCCATTCGCTTGCCAAATGGAAACGACTTACTCTTGCTGATTATCAAATCGAAAAAGGCTACGGTATCTATACCGACATGAACGCTATCCGCTCTGACGAAGAGTTGGGAAACCTACATTCTTTATATGTCGACCAATGGGACTGGGAACGCGTCATGGGAGCCGAAGAACGGAATGTAGATTTTCTGAAAGAAATCGTACGTCGCATCTACGCAGCCATGGTACGTACCGAATATCTGGTCTATGAGATGTTTCCCGAAATCCGTCCTACATTGCCCCAGCAAATCCATTTCATACACGCCGAAGATTTATTGCAAAAATATCCGACCTTCACGCCGAAAGAACGGGAAGATGCGATTACGAAAGAATACGGAGCCGTTTTCATTATCGGTATCGGTTGTAAGTTAAGCAACGGAGAGAAACATGACGGACGCGCTCCGGACTATGACGACTGGTCGACAATTGCAGAAAACGGACAAGTCGGATTAAACGGCGACCTGCTCGTCTGGGACGAAGTACTGAACCGTTCGCTCGAACTGTCCTCCATGGGTATTCGTGTGGATAAGGAAGCCTTGCTCCGCCAGTTGGAGATTTGCAACGCGGAAGAAAAAAAAGAACTATATTTCCACAAACGCTTGCTAAACAACGAACTGCCTCTAAGTATCGGGGGAGGTATCGGACAAAGTCGCTTGTGTATGTTTTACCTCCGCAAAGCCCATATCGGTGAAATTCAAGCAAGTATATGGCCGGAAGAAATGCGTCGTGAAGCCCGTGCTGCCGGTATGTACTTGATCTAATTGATAATTAAAAATTGAAAATTGAAAATTAAGGATGGATTATTGATAATTATTTCTGATATTCGCGTAATAAAGAGAATTTCCAATTTCTAATTTTCAATTTTCAATTACCGTTATGGACGTCAAGATAGAACAGAGCTGGAAAGAACGATTAAGTTCTGAGTTTGAAAAGGATTATTTCAGCCAGTTGATCACCTTTGTTAAAGAAGAATACCGCCAAAGAACCATCTATCCTCCTGGTCCCTGTATCTTCAGTGCGTTCGAACACTGTCCGTTCGACAAAGTCAAAGTAGTCATTCTCGGACAAGACCCCTATCATGAACCCGGACAGGCACACGGACTTTGTTTCTCCGTCCAAGACGGGACACCCTTTCCCCCGTCGCTCGTCAACATCTTCAAAGAAATCGAAAGCGATTTAGGCAAACCCATACCGCAAACCGGCAATCTGCTCCGTTGGGCGGACCAGGGCGTCCTGCTTCTCAATGCAACCCTGACGGTTCGTGCACACCAAGCCGGCTCACACCAGAATAAAGGTTGGGAAGAATTCACGGATGCCGTAATCCACCGCCTGACAGAAGAGCGAAGCCATATCGTTTACATCCTGTGGGGGTCGTATGCACAACGGAAAGGCGCTTTCATCGACGCCTCCCGCAACCTGATATTGAAATCGGCTCATCCGTCTCCCCTCTCCGCTTACCGCGGATTCTTCGGGAACAAGCATTTCAGCAAAGCAAATGATTATCTGATCGCAACCGGACAGACACCAATAGATTGGTAATTATCAATTGACAATTGGAATTACTCCCATTTCTGCCCGTCACGATAGTTGCTGCTCTGGCGCCATTTCAGGTCTTTCAGCAAAGACGAACTTACTGCAATATTGAAGGTATAGGACTTATAAGGTCCCACCGGCACAAAACTGGCAGTCATCTGCCAGCAATGCAGGTCGCGAGTGATATTGCAAGTCATATAGGATATCTTATGCGTATCGAAGTCATAGGTGGCATTAAAGTTAAAACGCCAGTTCTTCGTCGGCTGAATATTACCGTTAAAGCTCAATGCATGTGTAAGCTTGTACTTATATTCGAGCTTGCTCGGGTCAAAGTCTCCATAACGCAATTGCATGCTATAGCTGAACGAAAGGCTCCAGGGCACTTTATTGACCATATAGCCATACGAATCGAACTCACCCGTATCTTTCTTGGCACCACGCAATCGGCCTCCTTCCATTTTACCCTGTTGGTCCCCTTCCTCTCCCGAAGAGATTTGTTCGAATTCCGGATCGTTCGATGCATTGGGGTCTGTCGGAGGGTTGTTGGAATCGTCGTTATTATCTTTCTTGCCGAACAATTTGCCGAACGTATCATTATTAAAGGTATAAGAGAAACTCGTACCGGTCTGGCGCAAACGGCCTAATCCTTTACCGGCCTGCCAACGCGGAATATCCAACCGGCGAACGGTCTTCGTCGCTTCATCGTAGCCATAGGTATAGGTATCGAACGTACCGTTCAGGTTCAATGTATAGCTCTTCGAAAACTTGAGACGCAAGCCTACACTCAAGTCACTCCACTTGAACGAATCGGCCGCCATATTATAACTCATCCCCAACGACAACTTATCGATCAGACTGATCTTACGCTCACCTGTCGAATCGCGATCCGACTTGATCTTCATTTCGAGATTGTTATCTAACTGAAAACTCACGCTCCCCGACTTCCCGTTAGGGGCCGTCCCAAACATACCGCCTTCAAACGGCGAATAAGAGATCTGCTGCGTCTGTCCATATTGATCTTCATACATAAGATCTTTCCAGAAACCATATTTGGAAGCTCCAAAATCAGGCGTATAACTCAACGTTACCGAAGGTTCGAAACGATGACGAATCATCTTGATCTTGTCACCCAAAAACGGCAACGGTTTATAGAAACCATATAGCGTCGTGGAAGCTGAAACGGATGTGCTGTAATCGAATACGCGGTAGAAACCATAAGTCGTATCACGCGCAACCACCTGCTTCTTCTGCATGTCGTATGCTTTTTCCACCTTATTGGTGTACCAACGTTCGGTATAATTGAACGACGGCGAGATATTCAAATACTTGAACAAAGAGAAAGTAGCACTCACCGGAATCTGGTGCTGCATGGCATTCCGCCAATCCTTCACCAAGCTCGACTTGAACAATTTGTCTTCTTTCGTATCGATACTATTACGCAGGTAACCGTTGTAACTCATGGAAATCTTCTCATACCAACGTTCTTTTCCGACCGCATTCTTCCGCTTGAACGGGAAGATACGACTCATCGTAATTGTAATATCAGGCAATGTCAGCGAGATCGTCGAGTCTTTCGAACGCTGGTTCACATTCATGGTAGCCGAAATACTGAACGGATTATTCGGGAAACGCTGTGTTATACTGATACTGGACCCTTTGGTATTCTGGTTCGCATCCGCAAACCCTTGCGAGCCAGGATAGAAGCTGTTCAGGTTATTACGGTCATAACTGCTGGTCGCAAAGTTCACACTCGCCGAGAAAGTCCGGTACGGATTTGCCTTCGGGTCCTGCGAGTGTGTCCAGTTCAGCTTGAAGTCCTTAGACAAGCTATAATCGGGAAGCCCCTTGTCGCCCAAACGGGTAACCAGATAGGAGGCATTGAAACTGCCCGAAAACTTATACCGTTTCCGATAAGAAGAACGAGCCGACAGTCCCCAGGAACCTTTCGTATAGATTTCACCGGTCAAGGCCAGGTCCATATAATCGCTCAACGCAAAATAATACCCGCCGTCGCGCAGATAGAAACCACGCGAACTTTCATCCCCGAAAGTGGGCATGATAATGCCCGAAGAATAAGAACTCGAAAACGGGAAGAAACAGAATGGCAGACCGATCGGATAAAGCGGGACGTCCTCAAACACCAGATAGACGGGACCCGTCACGATATTTTTCTTCGGGCGGACTTTCGCCTTCGTCATCTGGATATAGAAATGGGGGTGATCATGCTCGTCGCAAGTCGTATACCGTCCCCCCTTCATATTCAGGACATCGTTGTCCATCTTTTTGGTACGTCCGGCCGTCACATAACCTTCGCCTTGTTGCGTGATCACATCTGTGATATATCCTTTTTTCGTACCGAAATTATAGCGCATCGTCTTGGATTCATACTGTTGGTCGCCATCTTTGAAAAGAGGATAGCCGAATTCCTCCCCGATCGAGTCAAGGCCGAAAGTGGCATACACCAGGCTACTGTCCATATTCATCTCGATTTTCTCGGACTGAAGTTCGATTTGTTGATATTTCACATCGCTTTCCCCAAACAGATAAGCCCAGTTCGCTCCCGTCATGATGATGGAGTCTTTCGCCTGGTAGGAAACCGGAGCGTCCAGCCCTGTCTGCTTCTTCGGTACACTGTCTAACGCAAGCACACTATCCTGTCCGGCAGATACGACCGTATCGCCCACAACGGCCATCACGGTATCGGTCGGGGCTATAAGTTCCTGCGCCTCAGTCATCATGTTTCCAGTGAGGAAAAGCAACAAAATAATCAGGCATTTGTATTTCAAAAACATTCCGTCGTTATTTGCAGTGTGTTACAGCGGGCAAATGTATAACAATTTAGCGAGCCAATCCCTTTTTATTCCCCTAAAAAGAGTTTACACCAGTTATCAAACCGTTCGACTGTTTCGTTTCCATACTTCGAAAGGCCCTGTTTTACCTTTTCGACAGATTTTTCTTTGTCCAGTTTCGTTTTGCTGTAAAACTTGTCGGCGTAGCAAATCAGTTGTTCTTCCAAGGTTTCCGGCATAAAGTCCCGGTGCGGAAGAGGCAAACCTCGTTCTTCAATCATTGCCAGCGTAATACCTGTTCCCGTATGCCGTTCGCACACGCGGGCATGGCGGGGATAACCTTCCGCCCGCATCAATTCGGCCCCCAGATAACCGTGGCAAATATATTCCGCATCTCCATGGCAATCGATATCGGGAGCATTACAACGGAAAATACCGATATCGTGCAGCATAGCTGCCTCTTCTACAAAGGTAAGGTCAAGATTCATCTCCGGATGCATCCGGGCTATAGCCAAAGCTTTATCTGCCACACTTCTACTATGAATAACCAAAATCCGGTACGCCTCCGAACCTACCGGATAATATTTGGCAATAATATCTAAAGGGTTCATAACAATCAATCGCTTTATTGAGAGACAAAGATACGCAATAAACAAAAAGAATCGTTACTTTTGCAGAAACAAATAGTAAGGAATGAGTCTATGAGAACAGTTATCAGGTATGCCTTCTGGCTGTTAAGCCTGTTCTTAATGTCTGAAATCCAGGCCGTCACTCCACAGAAAGCCCCTCTAAAATTGGGAGCCGAACGTATGGACGTCGTTACCCGTCTGTTGAAAGACAAACAGGTCGGATTAGTAGTGAACCAAACCTCCATCCTCGAAAAGCAGCAGAAGCATTTGCTGGACGCCTTGTTGGAAGAGGGTATCAACATAAAGAAAGTGTTCGCCCCTGAACACGGTTTCCGCGGGACGGCCGATGCGGGAGCCGAGATCAAAGACAGCCGTGACGTAAAAACAGGAGTCCCCATCATATCCCTATACGGAAAGAACAAGAAGCCGACAGCCGAGCAGTTGGCCGGCTTGGACGTGGTCGTGTTCGACATTCAGGATGTCGGAGTCCGCTTTTATACTTACATCAGCACCATGCATTATGTGATGGAAGCCTGTGCCGAAAACGATGTCGAATTTATCGTCCTGGATCGCCCTAACCCGAACGACTTCGTTGACGGTCCTGTCCGCCAGAAAGGATTCGAATCCTTTGTCGGCGTTGACCCATTACCCATACTGCACGGTCTGACGGTTGGCGAACTGGCTTGGATGATCAACAAGGAAGGTTGGCTGAAAAGTACTCCCGACACCTGTAAACTGCATATCGTCAAGATGGAAAACTGGCGTCACGGAGATCCGTACTGGTTACCGGTAAAGCCCTCTCCCAACCTGCCGAACGACCAGTCGATCCGTCTCTACCCTTCACTCTGTTTCTTCGAAGGGACCAATATCAGTGTCGGTCGCGGGACCTATTATCCATTCCAGATATTGGGAGCACCCGATGCCAGATACGGAGATTTCACCTTTACGCCCACCTCCTTGCCAGGTTTCGACACGAAACCGTTGCATAAGGACAAGGAATGCTACGGCACGGACTTGAGAGAATATCCCTTTACCGGGGGATTGACGCTGAAATTCCTCCTTGATTTCTATAATAAAGCAGGCAACGACCAAGCTTTTTTCTTCACCCGCCCACAATGGTTCGACCTGCTTGCCGGGACAAAAGAATTACGTTTCCAGATTGTCCGCGGCTTAAAGGAGAACGAAATACGCGCAAGTTGGCAACCGGCATTAAATAAATATAAGAAAATCAGAAAGAAGTACTTGTTATATCCCGATTATCGTTAACTTTGAACGGTTTTTTAAAACATACGGGTACAATTGATAAGTGCTTCTTCCTTGAAAATACATATATACATAGCGATGTTGATATTGGCCCTTTGTTTTCCGCGTGAAGCAAAGGGTTCCTCCGATAAAAAAGGGAAGGAACTGTTTAATGTCCTTGTCATACAGTCATACAATCAAAGCCTGAGTGCCTACTCCAAGTTCGACAAGCTGCTGCACGAGGAACTGGAGGAAAAGCAGATATACTCTTCCATCCACACATTCTACCTGGACTGCGAACGCTATAATGCCACAGACGAAGAAGCCCGGATGTACTCCTTTCTCGACACTTTAAGTTTCAAACCGGACATCATCATTTCCAATGACGATCAGGCTACCTATACTTTAATGGCCTGCAACCATCCGCTCGGCAAGACGATTCCGGTTGTCTTTTCAGGTGTCAACTTTCCCAACTGGGAACTATTGGAACAGCATCCCAACTTCACGGGTTATTGGGACAAGCCTGAATATCTGAAAAACATACAACTGATCGAAAAACTATACGGAAGATCAAAAATACTGATCTTCAAAACGAAAGAATTCATCGGCAGAAAAGCGTTCGAAACGTTGATGGACAATATCCAGGGACATGGAATAGCTGTTTACGAAGGATTGTATCAAACAAGGCCCCAAACTACTTCCACGGAAATCCAGCCCGGCAAAGAAGGCGCTTCTGCCTTATATACGACCTCAACAGCCAACCTGACCGCCCGCCAGCTTCTTTGGGTATTTGAAGACAAGCCTTACACCGCCTGCATACAAATCATTCTCGACTTCAATGTCCTGACCGTCGGACGCCTGGCCAATGTGCCGAACTTCACAGTCATTAACAACGGGTTCAACGACAACAGAGGGATCACCGGTGGCTATTTCACTACCTTGCAAATCCAGGCTGATTGTGTTGCCCAAACAGCTGCCCGCATCCTGAAAGGCACTTCTCCAAATGACATTCCTATCGTAGAAAGCCCCAAAACATTTGCTTTCGACTGGAAAGAGATGCAACGTTTCAACATACGGTTGAGCGATCTGCCACAGGGAAGCATCATCTATAACATGCCACTGGAAGTCCGTTACCTAAACTATATTATTGCAGGCGGAATCCTGCTCGTCATAGCAATCGTCTATATCATCCTTCACCTCATTTACATGTACTACCGCGAAAGCGAACGGAAAAGGCAGGTGCAACTCCGGTTGATCGAAGAGAAAGAGCGAGCCGAAGAAGCCAATAAGATGAAATCGGCATTCCTCGCCAACATGAGCCATGAGATACGCACACCGTTAAATGCGATAGTCGGTTTCACCAACCTATTACAAGACGAAAAGGAATTGACCGATGAAGAAAAAGACCTTTTCCGCAATACGATCAACAAAAACAGTAATCTGCTGCTGAAACTGATTAATGATATCCTGGAACTCTCGCGCATTGAGTCGGGACGGATGTCTTTCGCTTTCGACGATTGCTCTCTAAACGAACTGTTAGAAGAGATCTACCAGACACATCACCTGCTTATGCCGTCGAATATCCGTTTCCTGAAAGAATTCCAAGAAACGGAACTTATCATTCATGTAGACCGTTTCCGGTTCACGCAAGTGATTACGAATTTCATCAACAATGCCGTCAAGTTCACCACTAAAGGGCACATCCTGTTAGGAGCTGTCTATAAGAAGGAGGAGAAAGAAGTTCATGTCTTTGTCGAAGATACAGGAAAAGGCATGTCGGAAGAGGCCCAGAAGAAAGTGTTCGAACGTTTCTTCAAGGTGGACGAATTTGCACAAGGTACCGGACTGGGCCTATCGATCTGTCAAACCATCGCCGAGCGCCTGGAGGGGCGAATCACCCTTTCTTCCCAGGAAGGAAAAGGCAGCCGCTTCACCCTGATCATCCCTTGCAGGCCGAAATAAAAAAGGCGGCCCGTCACAACCGGAACCGCCTTCCAAACATTTCACAATGAAAGTCACTTCTTTTCAATTACCATCAATTTGGTATTGTCCGTGCCATATAAAGCGATTTTATTGACCGGTTTCACCTCACCTACTGCATCAAAGCGAACGACTTTATCCAAAGCCTGCAACAATTCACGCTCACCACTCATATCCGGACAAGCCATACGCGTTGTCGCAACCTGCGGGAATTTAATGATATTCTTGCGGGAATCGCTGTATTCGATCTGCCCCATCATCCGATTGCATCCAGCTCTTCCGGAAAGGGAATGGCGAGCCACGTCGAACTCGATGACTTGATTCGTCTCGGCAGGATTCAACACCTTGCCGTTCAATTCGACAATATTCCAACTACCATCCAGGTCGGAGAAAGTCGCTTCCACACCTTTTTTCGCCTTACAAGAAGCAAAGATACCGATACTCAACGCCGCAAGACAAAGATACATGTACTTCTTCATTTCTATCCAATTAGTTTTTTGACAAAACCATCAACACGTTACCGTCGGCATCGACCAGCAACATTTCATTTTCGGACTGGCCGGCCTTCACACCTTTCACGTTTCCCATAGCTTTCAAGATCGCATCTTCGGTCTCCATATCCGGACAAGCCATCATGGTAGTGGCTGCGGGGTTGATCGTGATGGAAGAAATATCCTGATCGTCCAGCACGACAGTCGAATTAAAGATATTACATCCGGCATTACCGTGAACTTTATTATCTTTCATATCAAACTCCATATTGGGCAAACCTTCTTTCAGTATTTTTTCTCCTTTTACTTCCACAATATTCCATTTACCTTCCAACTTCTTTGCATCCGTTTTGACTTCAGAGCAAGAAAACAACATCCCGACAAAAGCAGGAATCATCAAAAGTGTCAAAATAGCTTTTTTCATTTTTTACTTTTTCATTTATAATAATCACTCGTAAATATAAGACGCCGAATCATTGCAAAAAGTTCCCGACAAGCTCATTATTTAATATTCATTAACCATTCTTACACCCCATTCACAGCTTGTATTGTATTTAAAGGGGTTAAAAAACCACAGAGGAACCGGCAAATCCGGGAACAATCATCTATTCATCTGCTAAAGCAGACGGCAAAAGAGAGCTTGCGGCACGAGGTTCAGCCTTACCCGTTAGTTCACCGATAAATCTGCATTTACGGTTCAAACTTATCAATACTATAATGAATTAAAAAAAACAACTATCATACTATCATGTTTCTTGTATATAACTTGAACATCATAACATATAGGCATGACAGTTTCCTTTTTAAATCAGATTTTAGCCGTTTTACCCGAAACAGATACACTCCAAAAGTGTTAAAAACAGAATGTTTTCAGGAAAGCATAAGCCTTTTTTGCCGGAACACGTTACTTTTTTATAAGAAAGACGTTAGATTTTTTCCTCAAAATGCCCGTATCAGAGCCATTTACACCTCCATCTGAGCGGTCTTGAGACCCGGGTCTGCAGACGTCTGACACCCGGGTCTCGACAAAAAAATGTAACTATATTGCTGAAAATATGCTATATGTTACATGTGAAAAAGTTATTGTTTTCATGATGGTATGATAGTTGAAAAAACATCCATCATGCCTACTATCATTCCACATAAGTATTGATATTCATACTGCCAAAAGCAAAGTATGATAGTATGACAGTTGTTTTCACAATCAATAATAAGTTTGTAGAATAATAATCCGAATGATGATTTACCGGTATCAACATTTATGCTTCGCCAATATCCGGACCACCGACAAAGGAGTTGGTCAATTAATAAGGCTTACAGATTAATTTTGTATATTTGTTGCAACGTATAAAATAGTATGATATGGACACAAAAGATTTATTGAACGACAGCAGCATACATCACGGACGCAACCTCGTTTGCCTTATGAATAGAAAAGGATTTAAAGTGGAAGACCTGGAAAAGGCACTTCAATTGTCACAAAAACAGGTAGAAGAACTAACAGAGATGAAAAAAGAAGCCGGAGAATGAATAAGAGCATCGTCCTATATTTGTTACTCGCAGGACTGCTTACCTGCTTTTCCTGCACACATACGAAACAACAACCCGAAGAAGAAGGAGTCGACAGCGAATGGCTGGACAGCCTGCAACACGTATATCAATATGGCATCTGCATCGACTCGTTGGACGTGACGGAGTACAAGATGAGAAACGGCGATAATCCCGCCGCAATCTTTTCAGCCCTCGGTTTCTCCGCCTTGAAAGCAGACAGCATTACGAAAGCCTCCATCCATGTTCTGGACCCGACCAAACTCCGTGCGGGTATGAACTATTATACATTTACAACTCAGGACAGCGTTGCCGATATACGTTATATCGCCTTTGCCAAATCACTTGTCGATTATGCCGTCATCGACCTGACAGGCGATTCGATCCTGGCATACGAATTCAACAAGCCTATTACCATCAAACGCCATTACACAGAAGGGACAATCAATTCTTCCCTTTGGAACGTGATCAAGGCAAGTGGAGCGGACCCGTTACTGGCGATCAAGATTTCGGATGTATATGCCTGGCAGATCGACTTTTTCGATGTAAAAGAAGGAGACTCATTCCGAGTGTTGTACGACGTTGCCTATATAGACGACACGACAGCCCTGAATATCACCTCCATCGAGGGAGCCGTATTCACGCATCAAGGAAAAGATTTTACAGCCATACCATTCACCCAAGATAGCGTTTTCGAATATTTCGATCTTGAAGGGAATAGCCTCAGGAAGGCTTTCCTGAAGGCTCCGTTGGATTTCTTCCGCATCACATCGCGTTTCACGAACGCCCGCTTCCATCCGATCCTGAAACGCTATCGGGCACATCATGGAGTAGACTATGCGGCTCCCGTCGGAACGGAAGTCAAGAGTATCGGAGCGGGGACCGTCATCGCCAAAGGCTATATGGGCGGAGGAGGCCATACGCTGAAAGTAAAACATAACTCCGTATATACGACTTCCTATATGCACCTGAGCAAATATGCCAAAGGCATACAAGTCGGCAGCCATGTCGGGCAGGGACAGGTTATCGGCTACGTTGGCTCGACAGGGCTTTCGACAGGGCCTCACCTCGATTTCCGGGTATATAAGAACGGACAGCCGATCAACCCGTTACAGATGGAAGCTCCACCTTCGCTGCCGGTCAAACCGGAACTGCGCGACAGCTTTGCCATCGTGAAGCAGACGGTTTTGGCAGAATTGGACAGCATGAGAGTAAAAAATAATTTATAATATTGATGCTATGAAATTTTTGGGTAATATCATTTGGCTTATCTGCGGCGGGTTGCTTACCGCTGTGGAATATCTGATATCCAGCTTGCTGCTGATGATTACGATAATCGGTATCCCTTTCGGGTTGCAGACATTGAAATTAGGAATGCTGGCCCTTTGGCCCTTCGGCAGCCGGGTAACGGACAACGGTAATTCAGGTGGTTGCCTGTGCCTGGTCATGAACGTGATCTGGATCTTCATCGGTGGCTTCTGGATCTGCCTGACACACCTGTTTTTCGGGTTACTACTGTGCATCACGATTATCGGCATTCCTTTCGGCAGACAGCATTTCAAGATGGCCGCACTGGCTCTTTCGCCGTTCGGAAAAAATATCGTTTAAGAGAAAAGGACAGTCTATCACCAGATAGTCCAGTCGTGCTTCCACACACAAGTGCAAGCGTCGATTGGCAGATTATTCATTCAACCAATCGAATCTGTTCCACCTCTACCGGATGATTCAAGAAAACAGAGGCGGCATCGGAGAATTTGGCAGCGGACTCGGTGGTCAGGAAACGACAGTTTCCCTGCTTTGTCAAACGGATATCCATTTCGGGATGACGGCGTAGATAGTCGGTCAGGCTCGCGGCTACGTATTCTCCCTGCGAGAATAAAGTAATTCCCTCAGGCAGGAATGCCTTGATCTTTTCGATCAGCAACGGATAATGCGTGCAGCCCAAGACGAGCGTATCGATCTCCGGATCGGCAGCCAAAATATGTTCCAAATGCTTCCGCACGAAATAATCCGCTCCCGGTGAATCGAACTCATTATTCTCAACCAGCGGAACCCACATCGGGCAGGCTTCACCCGTCACCGTCATATGAGGAAACATTTTTTTTATTTCCAGCGAATAGGAGTCGGAAGTAATGGTGCCGGTCGTCCCTAAAATACCGACATGCTTGCTCTTGCTGATCTTATCCATCAGCTCCACCGTCGGACGGATTACGCCCAACACCCGACGAGCCGGGTCCCACTGTGGCAAGTCCCGCTGTTGGATCGTACGCAATGCCTTTGCCGATGCCGTATTGCAAGCCAGGATTACAAGCTGGCATCCCTCATTGAAAAGCGTCTCTACAGCCTGCTTTGTAAAACGATACACGACCTCGAACGAACGCGTACCATAGGGAGAACGGGCATTATCGCCCAAATAAATATAATCATACCCCGGCATTGCTGCTCTGATCTTATCAAAAATGGTAAGCCCCCCGTAACCGGAGTCGAAGATACCAATCGGACCTGGTACTGATGAAAACATGAGAGAAGTTGTTTATTTATATATAATTCAAGCACGGATTTCACTGAAAACGCGGAAAGAAAATAAATTTATCCGTGTAAATACGTGAAATCCGTGCCTTAAAAGATAATAGCGAGGACTTCTGTCTTCGCTATTTTATGTTTGCTAATTATATTAGTTAATACCTAACTTAGCTTTTACGAACTGAGTTGCGTCAACTGCAGCGTTACCCTGATAAAGAACAATCTGCGGATCCAGAATATAAGTATATCCTTTTTCGTCACCGACTGCCTTGATTGCATTTTTCAGTTTGTCCTGGATCGGAGTAAACAACTCACCCTGCTTCTTCTGGAAATCCTGCTGAGAAATCTGGATGAAGTTCTGTGTACGCTGTTCCATATCCTGCAATTCCTGCATTCTTCTCATTTTGATATTTTCTGTCAATGAATCCTGCTGTGCAACAAAATCGGAATATTTCTTCTTATATTCATCCTCCATCACCTGCATTTCGCTCTTATATTTGGCTTCCATGTCAGCCATCTGTTTCTGCATATTAGCAAATTCCGGCATAGCCTGGATCACTTCCTGCGTATTTACAATCGCAATCTTAGATTCTTGAGCAAAAACGCCCAGCGGGAGCATCATCAACAAAAAAATAATCAGTTTCTTCATTTTCCTATAAAATATTACTTGTTATTAATCATATTCTTAATTTGCTTCATTAAAGCGCACAAATGTAAGCATTTATTTTGAATATCCTAACTTTATCAGGACTTCATTGCTTATATCGATCTTCGGAGAAGCAAAAATGATATTCATTGACGACGCCCGATCCATGACCATCTGATAACCTTTATCTTCGGAGATTTCCTTCACAGCATTGTAGATCTCATCCTGTATCGGCTTCATCAGGCTTTCACGTTTTTTAAACAGTTCGCCTTCAGGACCAAAATATTTACGTTTCAAATCCTGTGCCTCCTGTTCTTTCTGAACGATCGCTTCTTCACGTTTCGACTTCATCTCGGCAGACAGAAATACAAGATCGCTCTGGTAAGTCTTGTACATGTTCTGCGCTTCCTGCTGGATAGCATCCACTTCGTTCTGCCATTTTTTGGAAACCTGACTCAACTGCTCATTCGTCATTTCATAAGCCGGAATATTTTTCAATATATATTCCATATCTATTAATGCAAACTTTTGTGCGTGCCCTGCAAACGAGCAGAGGAACAACAGACAGCTTAAGGCAATAATCTTTTTCATACACATGTCATTTATAGTTACACCTTCTGACTGCAAAGATAAGAGAATTGAAATTTGAAAGTTGAAAATTGAAAATTAATAAGATACAATTAACAATTTAACAGACTTGCCAAGTACGGTTCAAAGAATGCCCAAACGCAAAAAAGACAACCGGAAACAAATCCGGTTGTCTTTTCTATCTCATATTGAACATTCAATATTCAATTTTCTAAAATTCCTGACCGATAATGAAGTGGATGTTGCTACCACCTCTCTGATCGTATCCATCAGGACGGTCGAAACCGTAAGCCCAGTCGATACCCATCAAACCGATCATCGGGAGGAAGATACGGACACCGACACCGGCAGAACGCTTCAATTGGAACGGATTGAAATCTTTCAAATCTCTCCAAGCATTACCCGCTTCCACAAATACCAGACCGTAGATCGTCGAAGACGGTTCCAACAGGAACGGATAGCGCAACTCCATCGACAGACGGGAGTAAGCGTAACCATAGGAATTGTAGCCACCGTTACCGGCAATACTACCATTCTCGTAACCTCTCAAACCGATCGTTTCGGTTGCATAGGTACTTGAGTATCCACTCATACCGTCACCCCCCATATAGAAGGTTTCGAACGGCGATTTCTTATACTTGTTGTAAGAACCCAGAAATCCGTATTCGACACGTGTCATCAATACCGGCGTACGTTTTACTGTCAGAGGAGCCAGCGGAGAGAATATCTTCGCTTTGAATTTCCATTTATGATATTCGATCATACGGAACTTGGCTTCATCTTGATCGCTCATATTCTTATAGTCCTTGCCGTCCCATAAAGACCAAGGAGGAGTGGCGGCAACCGAGAACATGAACTGGGAGCCTTTACGTGTGTACAGCGGATTGTCAATAGAGTTACGCTGCAAATTCAATTCCAAGTTGATGTTATGACAGTTACCGTTATTTACCAGGAAGTAATCCCAGTCTTTCATCATATACAACTGATAGTTCAGAGTCGCCATAAACTGGAAGTAATCATCCGGCCAGTTCAAGCGCTTACCATAACCGGCAGAAAGTCCGAACATCATGATCGACTTATCCGGGTCATAGGCCAGCTCATAGTTACCATAATTACCATAACCATAACCGTAACCGTAGCCATAACCATAGCCACCGTAGCCGCCATAGTAAGGATAGCCGCCATAACCGTAATACGGGTTATAACCATAACTGTTATTGCTCAAATAATTACTACTGATATCCGTCTGTTTGGAGAAGTAGGCGCTCACGGACAATGTATTCGGTCGTTTGCCTCCGAACCACGGATCCATAAACGATATGCTGTATGCCTGATAGTAACGTCCATTTGTCTGGCCGCTCAACGTCAGCGTCTGTCCTTCACCCTGCGGAATAATGCCTTTATATGTACTCGGATTCAGCAGGTTCTTCATGGAGAAGTTCGTAAACTTCAAACTCAACTTACCGATCACACCAGTTTGTCCCCAACCGGCAGAGAACTCGATCTGGTCATTTGCCTTGGACACAAGGTTGTATTGGATATCCACCGTTCCGTTATCTGGATCGGGTATTGGTTGCGGAACCAAGTTTTCCGGATCGAAATGTCCCATCTGTGCGATTTCACGGGTTGAACGCATCAAGTCATCGCGACTGAACAACATACCCGGCTTCGTACGGAGTTCACGGCGCACGATATCTTCATACAGACGGTCATTACCGTTAATGATCACCCGATTGATAGTCGCCTGAGGGCCTTCCTGAATACGTACTTCCAAAGAGATGGAGTCGTTTTCGACGTCCACTTCTACCGGGTCCGCCCCAAAGAAAATGTAACCGTTGTTATAATACAAGTTGGAAACGGCATCCTCGTCGGTCGTCAATCGTTCATTCAGTTTCTTCTGGTTGTAAACATCGCCAGGTTTCATTCCTAAAATATATAACAACTGTTCCGTCGGATATTTCGTATTACCGACAAAGTTGATATCCTTCAGGTAATATTTGTCACCTTCTTCCACTTTCAGGAAGATATCCACACGTTTATCGTTATAGTTCACAACACTGTCTTCCACAAGAACAGCATCGCGATATCCCTTTTCATTATATTTCTCGATAATGTGTTTCTTATCGTTTTCGTATTCTTCAGTCGTAAATTTCTTCGTGCTGAATGCTTCCAAGATACTGCTCTTCCAGTCGTTAAACAGGCTGAACTTCTCGTTCGTCTTTTTCATCGCCTTTTTCAAGTCGCGATCAGTCAACGCACTGTTTCCTTCAAAATGGATCTTGTGGATTTTGGTCTTTTCGTTCTTGTTGATGTTGATATCTACGATCACTTCACCTTCATGTGCGATATCGTCTTTCTGAAGGATTTCGACATCCACATTCTTAAAGCCTTTGCCATCGAAGAACTTCTTGATCAGCGTGGTCGCACGATCGATCAGGTTAGGAGTCACCTGGTATCCTTTACGCAACCCCAGACGGGCTTCCAGATCTTCACGTTCCCCCTTCTTGATACCATGATAGTTGACTTCCGAAATACGCGGACGCTGTTTCAATCGGATTTCCAACCAAACCTGATCTCCCTCTATTTTAGTTGCCAAAATCTTTACATCCGAGAATAGTCCATGTTTCCAGAAACGCTTTACAGCATCTGTAATCGCCCCGCCCGGCTCAGGTATAGTAACCTCATCCCCTACCGACAAACCGGAAAAGCCTATTAACACGAAATCATCATAATTCTTAATCCCCGTCACCTTGATATCCGCAATTTTATACTTTTTGGGAGGTGACGAATAGGAAATGACCGGCACTTCTGCCGGCTCTTCAACCTTGGTAGTGTCAGTTTCCTGAGCAAAAGCCCCGAAAGCAAATCCCAGAAACATGAAAAACAGCACTATTCTTTTGTACATATAACAGCTATTGTTTATAAGATTAATTGCTCGCTTGTCTTACCGAAGCGCCGTTCACGCTGCTGGTAATACAATATAGCTCCATACAACTCTTCTTCTCTAAAATCCGGCCAATACACATCGGTAAAGAAGAATTCGGCATATGACAACTGCCAAAGCAGGAAGTTGCTGACGCGTTGTTCTCCTCCGGTACGGATCAATAAATCCGGATCGGGAATACCTTTGGTCGTCAAATAATCCGAGACGACAGCCTCGGTTATATCGTCAGGGTTTATTTTTTTCTCCACCGCCTCCCTGGCCAGACGTTTCACGGCTTCGGTTATTTCCCAACGGGCCGAATAACTTAAAGCCAATATGAGCGTAACACCCGTATTGGCTGAAGTCTGTGCAATACAATCCTGCAAAGTGGCATATGCATCTGCCGGCAAGCGATCCAGATTGCCGATCGCCATCAGACGGACGTTATTTTTCATCAGATCGGGAGTCTCGCGATGAATAGCTGCGACCAGCAAGCTCATCAACGCCTGTACCTCCGCCTCCGGACGATTCCAGTTTTCTGTCGAAAACGTGTACATCGTCAGATATTTCAAACCCACGGTTGTAGCGGCTTCCACGACTTTACGGACAGAGACAACGCCCTCCTGGTGTCCATAGCTCCGGTCTTTTCCCTTCGCTTTGGCCCAACGTCCGTTACCGTCCATAATAATCGCCACATGCTGCGGCAATCGATTTTTATCTATTTGTTCAATCAGCGACATAGTGTTTTCATCTATAACTACTGTATGTTATCTATATTCTTCGCATTGTTGCAAGTCCTGCACCGCGGACCGAAATCCCAAGTAACCGTAAACAACAAAAAAGAATACCAATCTTTATTCTTCAAAAAACTACCTTTCATATGGTAGGGATCATCCAGAAACGCATTGCTGTCGTCCGTCACGTCCAGACCGTCGCCAAATAGCTTACGGAACGAGAACTCGCATCCCAGGTTGATCCTGTTCTTAACCTTGTATTTCAAACCTACACCGAGCGGAATGTTCGGACCGGCAAAAGTCTTCCCGCTACCCGGCGCAACCGTCACCCCCAATCCCATAAAAATATAGGGAGTGAAACGTCTTGCGTTTGAATACGCAAATTTATCACTGTACGGAAAGAAGTTGAACTCCATCTGCCCGCCCAGTTCGATCAGGCTCCGACTGAAAGAACCTTGTGCATGGTCCGGAAAAACATTCTGCTGCCCTTCCGTCGTACCTGAAACCTGCCCCCACATCAGATTGGTCTTTAAAGCCCACCTGAAATTGGGATTATAGCGAAAAACGGCTCCGAACGCGGGATTCAACCCTTTGAAAAAAGCGTTCTTGTTGACATCGCCCATATAAAAGGCTCCGCCTGCCATTCCTCCGATCTCATATTTATATTCTTGTGCGTGAAGACCGGTCATGCAACCGGCCAAAAGGACTAATAAGAGTATGCGCTGAAAGAAAGTTGAAGTCATAATCGTTTTCTGTTATAATCTATACCTTCTTTTCTAACGCCGAATCACTCATAAAATTATACGGTCCTCCACGAACTTTCTTTATACTTAAAAACCCAGACGGTTAATACGGCCGCGCCAGATTTGATTTAATACATTCGAACTATTGGTTTCTTTTCCACCGAAAAGATACATATAATTATCCTTATCCACGTAGATAGAAGAGAACCCTCTTGCCTTGAATTCCTGCGGCATTACAACCAATGTATCCGACAGACTCCAGTTTACGCCGCCGTCACGTGACAGGTAAATGTCAGAAGAGGCCTTACCTGCTTCATTGATACCACTCAACATAAA